>NZ_CP024848.1:3802948-4103611 GCF_003352005.1 Oceanobacillus zhaokaii | reverse complement strand
GGCGCCTACGCTTCTGTCCGCAGATAAGAAAAGTGCAACAAAGGCAGTCACCCAAAGGCTTGGGTAATCCTTAGTTTTCTAAAATTACATTCATTTAATGTTAGATTGCCACATAAATAAAAATAGAAACGCAATGACATGACAGAAAAAGCCTCTCTCAATCTAATAAGATGGAAAGGCATTTCTAATATGAGCCTAATCTTTAGGTATTATAGAGGCAAATATTAATTTAGCAGAGATTTTCATGTGGATGGAAAAAGTAAGATATAATAAAGGCTTACAGCAGTTATTTACTTTATCCACATTGCTGTTGAAAAGGTTATACGTCCGGGTGTGAATTACTATCCACATCTTATCCACAGTTTGTGCATAACTAAAATAGGTCGAATAGATTTCCACAGGTTAAAACACTAATATGATAACAAAAAAAACGTGTTGATGCAACGGTTTTTGAACACTTATCCACAAACACTAGCGGTTGTATATAATTTCTATCCACACCACTATATTTTGTGATTATCTTGTAAATAATTGTTGTGGATAGAAAAATATTGTCGAAATTTGGTTCACAAACCATGTGGATAAAGTTTTTTACAAAAAATAAGGCCTAACCAAATCTTTAGAAAGCAGACTTGGTTAAGCCTTTTTTAGTTAATAGGTAGTATTAAAATTTCTTTTCTATAAAAAAAGGAAGTTGACAGATGGGGGGAGTTTTACGTATAATTGTTTAGAAAGTCAGATGCAGTGGTAATAATGACGCTTAATATAATTAGGATATTTAGATCCCTCAGGGAGGTGCACTATAAATGAAAAGAACATTTCAACCAAATAATCGTAAACGTAAAAAGGTACATGGTTTCCGTACACGTATGAGTACTGCTAATGGACGTAAAGTTCTACAACGCCGTCGTCGTAAAGGAAGAAAAGTATTATCTGCATAAGACCACTGAAGCGTCAGTGGTTTTTTTTACGTTAAAGGCCGTCTTTAACAGGGAGGAAAACGAATGATTTCCTTCCTGTATCATTATATTAAAGGCTTGTTAGTGTCTATGTTCTTAAATACATATTTACGATAAAATATGGATATGCTTGGTAGATAAGAAAATATAAAACACTTATTTATTTGTAGAAGTACTGCTATGGAGTGCCTGATAAGACCTAAGTGAAAAGAAAGGGATTTAGAAGAAAGTTATCCTTTCTTATCTCTTAAAAAAGGTGATTAGAATGAAAAAGGAATTTCGGATAAAGAAGAGTAAAGAATTTCAATATGTTTTTAAAAAAGGAAAGTCTTTTGCTAATCGGCAGCTTGTTATATACTATGTACAGAAGCAGGATCAAGAGCACTTTCGTGTAGGTCTATCTGTAGGTGTAAAGATTGGAAACGCTGTAACGCGCAATCGAATTAAGCGCTATTTGCGCCAAGCGTTTCAAGAGCTAAATGATAGCATTTTATATCCACATGATATAGTGATTATTGCTCGCGGGCAAACAAAGAACATGGGGTATGAAGAAATAAAGAAAAGCTTAACCCATCTACTATATAAAGAACATTTATTAAAAAAAACGAATCAAGATTAGTTTATTATAGCTACAATAATTGAATTAAGCTAAAATAGCAGATAGTATGAGTTTTTAGTGTTAAGGAGGAAAAAAATTGCGCAAAAAGTATTTATTGCTCTTAATCTTAATTGGGTTAGTAGCAATACTTTCTGGTTGTACGGAAATTGATCAGCCGATTACCTCGGAAAGTGAAGGAATTTGGAATACTATATTTGTCTATCCACTTTCATGGGTAATTATTAAAATAGCGGAAACATTTAATAATAGCTATGGTTTATCGATTATTATTGTTACGATTATTATTCGTTTAATTTTAATGCCTTTAAATATTAAACAAATTAAGAGTTCAAGAGCAATGCAGGAGGTACAACCACTGCTTAAAGAGCTTCAGACTAAATACAGCTCCAAGGACCAGAAAACACAACAGAAATTACAAGAAGAAACAATGAAATTAATGCAGAAGCATAATGTTAATCCACTTGCTGGATGTTTGCCTATTCTTGTGCAAATGCCGATTATGATTGCGATTTTCCATGCAATTAGTCGAACAAGTGAAATTAAAAATTACAGTTTCCTCTGGTTTGAACTTGGTTCACCGGATCCATATTTTATTCTGCCAATCTTAACTGCTGGATTTACTTTCTTACAACAAAAAATAATGATGTCAACGAATACATCGTTGACTAGCAATCCACAAATGGCGATGCAAATGAATATGATGCTTTACATGATGCCAATTGTGATTGGGGTTACTGCTATATTCTTCCCAGCAGCACTTGCATTGTACTGGGTAACTGGTAATATCTTTATGGTTATTCAAACATTATTGATTAATAAACCAATGATGAGTAATAATGGAGGAGACAAGAAGTGAAACAAATAACTGCTAGCGGCCAAACAGTTGAAGAAGCGGTCCAATCAGCACTAGAGCAGTTAAACACCACGAAGGATCAAGTAGAAATCGATATTATTGATGAAGGTAAAAAAGGATTACTCGGAATATTTGGTGCAAAGCGAGCCATTGTAAAAGTAAGCCTTACGAAAGATCCGATTGTTGAAGCAGAAATGTACATTAAAGAAGTAATAAATAACATGAATATAAATGTTGACGTAACAACGAATGTTAAAGGAAAGCATATTACCTTTGACTTAAGCGGGGAAAATATTGCTTTGCTTATTGGAAAACGTGGACAGACATTAAATGCACTTCAATATTTAGTCCATCTTGTTCTGAATAAAGATAAAAAAGCTTATTATACCGTTACATTAGATGCAGAAGGCTATCGAGGACGAAGAGAAGAAACACTAGAAACGCTAGCACTAAGAATGGCAGAAAAAGCACTTAGACTTAATAAAAAAGTTGCATTAGAGCCAATGCCGTCATATGAACGGAAAATTATTCATAGTAAGCTGCAGCATCATAAATCAGTTTCCACTTATTCGGATGGGGTAGAACCACATCGTCACATTGTTATAAAACCTTAGATACTCTCTAAGGTTTTTTGTTTGCATTTTTTAATCGTTTGTTGCTATTTATATTAATTTCTAACAACTAAGCGTATCGTTGATTCTCGCTCCGGACAGTCGCTTTCCGTGAGCAATGTAGTATGTTCCATCAGGAGAAAATTAATCGCAATGGAATTTCTGCTGTTTCTATGCTCGTAGGAGTCCCTTGTTCTTTTTTACAATCAAAAGGCCATGAGAGAGGAATTGCTTTCGCGTCTTATATCATAGATAGAAAGATGAATGCAATTGTACAATCCAGCGGAGAAAATACTCGAAGACTCCTGCGGGAGGAAGGGCCTCGGTGAGACTTTGAAGTGCGTAACACAAGAAGGCTCACCATCCCCCCGCGAAAAGCGTAATGTATTTTCGAAGCGAGTGGTCAGAGCAGATTGTTCACCTATTTAGTTTCACTTAATATCAAATAATTTTTAATCCACTACCCTTAATAAAAGCAACCAACTTTTCCTCTTTCCAAATTTGTTTGTTTAATGTTCTAACCGGGAATATGAATAGTGAAATGGGGGATTGAAAATGGCTAAAAAAGCGAAAGTAGAAGAGGTCGCTGATAAAGTATTTGATCGAAATAAGCAGGAAGAGCAAGATGAAGCATCAAAAGGATTAGCTGAAACCCATAAACAAGTTTCAGATACGTTGTCAGATGGAACAATTGATTATGAGAAAAAAGACGAATAATAAAGAAACCAATAAGTATAAAAACAATTAAGTAGGGGGCTTGTTAATAACAAGCCCCTCTACTTTTGGTGTCACGAAAACCAATTATCCACATGTTGATAATTGGTTTTTTATATTTATAATATATTTTTTGTGGATAAGTTTATTTTTTAGTCTAAATATGTTATCCTAATTTGTTAGTGACGTTAAAAATAATAAATGCGTTATTGATATAGATAAATGATGGAAAAATGCAGGAGGTGTAACGGATGGAGACAGATACAATTACTGCGATATCAACCCCGATTGGGGAGGGTGCAATTGCAATTGTTCGTTTGAGTGGACCAGAGGCTGTTTCGATCACTAGTAAAATTTTCAAAGGTAAAAATCTGCAAGAGGTTGATTCACATACGATTAATTATGGTAAGATTATTAATCCGGAAACAAATGAAATCGCGGATGAAGTAATGGTTTCTGTCATGCGTGCACCAAGAACATTTACCCGTGAAGATATAATAGAAATCAATTGCCATGGTGGAATGACCGCTGTTAAGCGTGTGTTAGAAATGGCATTGAGTAATGGTGCAAGGCTGGCAGAACCTGGTGAATTTACGAAACGGGCATTCTTAAATGGCCGAATCGATCTTTCACAAGCAGAAGCAGTAATGGACTTAATCCGAGCGAAGACAGATAAGGCAATGAATGTTGCTCTAAAACAAATGGATGGCAGACTTTCTGGATTAATTCAGCGGTTACGTCAGGAATTACTAGAAACTGTTGCCCAGGTTGAGGTAAACATTGATTATCCTGAATATGATGATGTTGAGGAAATGTCGCATGAAATGATGCGGACGAAGACAAAAGAGGTTCACGAGGAAATTGAGAAGCTGCTTAGTATAGCGAAGCAGGGGAAGATTTTGCGTGAAGGCTTAGCTACTGCAATTATTGGCAGACCCAATGTTGGAAAATCATCCTTAATGAACACACTTGTTCAGGAAAATAAAGCAATTGTAACGGATGTACCAGGAACAACAAGGGACGTTATAGAAGAATATGTCAATGTTCGAGGGGTTCCGCTAAAATTAGTTGATACTGCAGGAATTCGCGAAACAGAAGATATTGTTGAAAAAATTGGTGTCGAACGGTCAAGACAAGTATTGAAGGAATCAGATCTCATTCTTTTTGTTCTGAACTATAATGATGAACTAGTGGAAGAAGATGAGAAGCTGTTTGCCGCGATTCAAGGACTTGATTATATCGTTATTATTAATAAGACAGATTTAGCGCAAAAGCTAGATTTAGATAAAGTGAAACAGCTTGCAGGCACACGCCCAATCGTATCCACTTCTCTAATTGAAGAAGAGGGTGTAGATGCATTAGAAAGCGCAATTGCTGATACGTTTTTTGAAGGTGAGCTAGATACTGGTGACATGACCTATGTATCAAACGTTAGACATATTGATTTGTTAAAGCAAGCAAGTAAAGCGTTAGAGGATGCAATGGAAGGAATAGAAATAGGAGTACCTATTGATATCTTACAAATAGATGTAACACGGACATGGGAATTATTAGGTGAAATAGTTGGCGATACTGCTAGTGACAGTTTGATCGACCAGTTATTCTCGCAATTTTGTTTAGGGAAATAATAAATGAAGAAAGGATAAATCAAAATGACAACATATAATGCAGGACAATATGATGTAATCGTTGTTGGTGCAGGGCATGCAGGCGTTGAAGCTGGTGTCGCAGCAGCACGAATGGGCGCAAAAACGTTAATGTTAACATTAAACTTGGATATGATTGCTTTTATGCCATGTAATCCATCTGTTGGCGGACCTGCAAAAGGGATCGTTGTACGTGAAGTGGATGCACTTGGTGGTGTAATGGGCAAAGTAATTGATAAGACTTACATTCAAATGCGGATGTTAAATACAGGTAAAGGACCTGCCGTACAAGCTTTACGTGCACAGGCCGATAAAACCTTATATATGAAAGAAATGAAAAACATCCTTGAGAATGAGGAGAATTTAACCCTAAGACAAGGGATGGTAGATTCATTAATTATTGAAGATGGCGTATGTAAAGGTGTGGTTACAGAGACTAAAGCCTCGTATTTTGCAGATGCTGTCATTATTACGACAGGTACATTCATGCGCGGTAAAGTATTAATGGGAAATGTGGAATATGAAAGTGGACCGAATAACCAACGTCCATCACTTAAGCTATCTAAGAATTTAGAGGAACTTGGATTTGAACTTACACGTTTTAAAACGGGAACACCGCCACGTGTTATCAGCCATTCGATTGATTATTCGAAAACGGAAATTCAACCAGGTGATGAGAATCCAAAATCATTTTCCTATGAAACAACAGAGCAAATCCTTGATCAGCTACCATGCTGGTTGACGTATACTAATGAATTCACACATCAAGTTATCAATGATAACTTAAATTTATCATCGATGTATTCTGGAGTGAAACGCGGAACAGGTGCAAGATATTGCCCATCGATTGAAGATAAAATTGTTCGTTTCAGCGATAAGCCTCGTCACCAAATTTTCCTTGAACCAGAAGGAAGAGATACAGAAGAGGTTTATGTCCAAGGATTATCCACTTCTTTACCAGAGTATGTTCAAAATGAAATCATTAAAACAATTCCTGGATTAGAAAATGCACAAATCATGCGTCCAGGCTATGCAATAGAATATGATGTTGTTGTACCTTCGCAATTATGGCCGACACTGGAAACGAAGAAAATTCCAGGACTATTTACAGCAGGTCAATTAAATGGAACTTCTGGATATGAAGAAGCTGCTGGACAGGGTATTATGGCTGGAATCAATGCTGCTGCAAAAGTGCTTGGAAAAGAACCGGTCATTCTAGATCGTTCTCAAGCTTATATTGGCGTATTGATTGATGATTTAGTAACGAAGGGGACAAATGAGCCTTATCGTTTACTAACATCACGTGCCGAATATCGCTTATTGCTTCGTCATGATAATGCAGATCTGCGTTTAACAGAAATTGGTCATGAGCTTGGATTAATTTCAGAAGAACGATACAATAAATTTATTGAGAAGAAGCAATTGGTTGAAGAAGAAAAGCAACGTTTACGTGAAATCATGATTAAGCCAAATGATTTGGTTAATCAAGTCATGGAAGAGGCAAATGCTGCCCTTTTAAAAGAAGCGGCAAAGGCATATGATTTATTGAAACGTCCAGAGCTTAGTTATGATTCCATTGAAAAGATGATTGAGGAAAATCCAAACTTGACGGATGAGCAAAAAGAACAAGTTGCTATTCAAGTGAAGTATGAAGGATATATTAAGAAAGCAAATGAACAAGTAGCCCGTATGTTAAAAATGGAAGATAAGAAGGTTCCTGCAAATATTGATTATGATGATATTAGTGGTCTTGCAACTGAAGCAAGAGAGAAGCTCAAGAAGATTCATCCATTATCACTAGGGCAAGCGTCTAGAATTTCTGGCGTAAATCCTGCAGATATTTCCATCTTGCTTATTTATATTGAACAAGGACAGATTGCAAGGGTTGCGAATTAAAAGTAAACAATCGTGCAACGTTAATAGCAGGGGAGGTTCACTGATGGTCAAAACTGGAAGCAGCCTCCCAAATCTGTAATAATAGAAAATGTACCTTATGAAATCCCTTTGTATTTGGTTTAAGGACTAGATACAGAGGGATATTTACTAATACCGATTATAAAAGGAGATATTCTATCGATGAATCCAGAACAATTTGTATTGGCCTTAAAAGAACAAGGAATTGAATTAAATGCAAAGCAGCGTGAGCAATTTGCTACTTATTATCATACATTGGTGGAATGGAATGAGAAAATTAACCTCACCGCATTAACCTCAGAAGAAGATGTTTATTTAAAACATTTCTATGACTCGATTTCTGCTGCTTTTTACTATGATTTCACAAAAGAACAATCCATTTGTGATGTAGGAGCAGGTGCCGGATTTCCAAGTATTCCCTTAAAAATTTGCTTTCCTAATCTGAAAGTAACCATTGTGGATTCCTTACAGAAGCGGATTGGCTTTTTAAATCATTTAGCAGCACAGCTAGAATTAACAAATGTCGCTTTTTATCATGATCGAGCAGAAACTTTTGGTAAAAATAGTGATACTCGTGAATCATTTGATATTGTTACGGCAAGAGCAGTTGCAAGAATGTCTGTTTTAAGTGAACTGTGTTTACCATTAGTTAAAAAAGATGGTGTGTTCATTGCAATGAAAGGTGCGCAGGCAGACGAGGAATTAGAGAATGGCATGCAAGCAATCGAAATTCTAGGTGGAGAAATAGATAAAACCTATACATTTACATTGCCACAAGAAGAAAGTGAACGTTCTATTGTTATTGTCAACAAAAGAAGAAAAACACCGAAGAAATATCCTAGAAAAGCTGGGACACCGAATAAATCACCAATAGAATAACAAGAAAGATTTGCCCTTGCTTTAGGTAAAGAGATTACAACAAAAATATTTATACTTCAAGTGATACTCTTCTAAGTAGGAATATGGTAATATAAAGATAGAAAATAGTGCTTACTAGATAATTAAAACTCATAGTAGGGGAGTTAAATCTGTAACTATAAATACTAGAAATTTTGAAAGATAATATACAGCATAAAAATGCTGTTTCCATGAACACATATCAGTAGACAAAATGAACGTTTCTTTCTGGTTGAAGTTCTATTTCCTTAAATTGTTTCACGTGAAACAATTTTTACATAGATAGTTTTTAGTTTAGCAAATAAAGGTGGTGTCAGATGGTGGTGCATCCTTTTAATCGGATATTTGGAAAAGGAGAAAAAACTCCCGCAGAACCAGAAAAAGTCGACTATCTTCCGGATGAAGTCATTCAGCTTCCTGTAGCCAATATTGTACCTAATCGCTTTCAACCAAGAACAATATTTAATGAGGACAAAATTAAAGAATTAGCACAAACAATTCGAACCCATGGTATGATCCAACCTATTGTTGTAAGAAAAATGGAACAGGATAAATATGAGGTTATCGCGGGGGAACGAAGACTCCGTGCCGTTAAATCATTAGAACTAGAGCATATTTCTGCAATTATTCGGGAAATGACCGATACAGAAACAGCTTCTGTTGCTTTAATTGAAAATTTGCAGCGAGAAGAGTTGACGGTGATTGAAGAGGCGTATGCTTATGCAGAGCTTTTACAATTGCACTCGATAACCCAAGAGGCATTGGCGCAAAGACTTGGTAAGAATCAATCCACGATTGCAAATAAATTACGTTTATTAAAGTTACCTGAAGAAGTGCGAAATGCCTTATTAAATAAATCGATTACCGAGCGACATGCCAGGGCTCTAATAAAATTAAAGGATCCAGAGAAGCAATTACAGGTTCTGCAGTTTATCATTGATAATGAACTGAATGTAAAACAGACAGAAGAACGTATTGCAAAAATGGAAGAAATAAAAGAGAATCAAAAGAAAAAGCGTCCAAGACGAAAAGGGATAAATAAGGACATTCGAATTGCAATGAATACAATTCGTGAGTCTTTGAATATGGTTTCGGATACAGGATTAAAAGTCGAGTCTGATGAAGAAGAACTCGATGATTATTATCAAATTACGATTAAAATTCCTAAGAAATAACTCGATATTATAAAATATATTTTCATGTGATGTCCATCTTTTGCTCGAAAAGATGGGCATTTTAGTATAACAATTAGGATTCCAGGTTGAATATACATTGTGAGGAAAATTTATATCTACTTATCTGTAAAATTAGACAAAATTAATAGTCGTTTCTCTGTAAATAGTGATAGAATAGAAGGTATATAGTTTAGGTAGGTGTCAACATGGGAAAAATAATGTCCATCGCTAATCAAAAAGGTGGCGTAGGGAAAACAACTTCATCCGTAAATATTAGTGCCTGTCTAGCGCATTTAGGGAATAAGGTACTATTAGTTGATACAGATCCACAAGGAAACGCAACGAGTGGTGTAGGTGTTAACAAGGCTGATGTAAGTAATTGTGTTTATAATGTACTTGTCGAAGATTTACCTGCTGAAGAAGTAGTCATTTCAACGGAATTGGATAATTTAGATATTATTCCTGCAACCATTCAACTAGCAGGTGCTGAAATTGAACTTGTGCCAATTATTTCAAGAGAAATCCGTCTGAAGAGAGCATTAGATAGTCTTAAAGATTCTTATGATTATATTATTATAGATTGTCCTCCATCACTGGGATTATTAACATTAAATGCATTAACAGCTTCTGATACAGTGATTATTCCAGTTCAATGTGAGTATTATGCTCTTGAAGGATTGAGTCAGCTACTCAATACCATTCGATTGGTACAAAAGCATTTAAATAAGACATTGATGATTGAAGGTGTCTTGCTAACAATGCTTGATGCAAGAACGAATTTGGGTATACAAGTAATTGAAGAGGTTAAGAAGTATTTCCAAGATAAAGTGTATAAAACGATTATTCCAAGAAATGTAAGACTTGGAGAGGCACCGAGTCATGGACAACCAATTATTACGTATGATCCAAAATCGAAAGGTGCAGAAGTCTATCTCGAATTAGCAAAGGAAGTGATGGAAAGTGGCGAAAGGGTTGGGTAAGGGACTCAATGCTTTTTTTCCTGAGATAGAGAAGGAAGAAAATGAATCAATTCAAGAAATTGCTATTACAGAATGCAGACCAAATCCATATCAACCAAGAAAAACTTTTCACGCAGATGCAATTGAAGAATTGAAAGAGTCTATTCTTGAACATGGAATCATTCAACCAATCATTGTTCGTAAAAGTATTAAAGGATACGAGATAGTGGTTGGGGAAAGACGTTATCGTGCAGCGAAGGAAGCTGGACTTAGAACTGTGCCTGCTGTTGTAAAAGAGATGACTGATGAGCGAATGATGGAGATTGCATTGTTGGAAAACTTACAGCGAGAAGATTTAACTCCAATTGAAGAAGCACATGCATATGCTAATCTTATGAAGGAATTGAATTTAACACAAGAAGAGTTATCGAAACGTTTAGGAAAAAGTCGCTCTCATATTGCAAATATCGTACGCTTGCTCTCGTTGCCAGACCAGATTGTTGCGTATATTAACAATGGCGAATTATCAATGGGACATGGACGTGCTTTATTAGGTCTTAAAGATAAGGGCAGATTATTTCCACTGGTGAATAAGATTCGTACTGAGAAACTAAATGTAAGACAGGTTGAAAAGCTAATTGTTGTTTTAAATGAAAATCCTGTACAAAAGAAAGAAAAGGTTAAAAAGGATGTATTTCTTCAAGAAAGAGAATCTATTTTAAGAGACTTTTTAGGGACAGCTGTTACAATACAACGTGGAAAACGCAAAGGGAAAATAGAAATTGAGTTTTACTCAGACGACGACCTCGAACGTATTTTGGAAGTCTTAGAGAAGTAGTTACGATAATAATTGAACTGACGCCAAAGCTGTCGTCAGTTTTTTATTTCGCTTATTCCGTGTGAAATTTAGCAAATAGATAGTGTTGATAGGGCAGCTTTTTGCAAATTGTGTAAATAAGTTGCAATCTAAAGCTAGATGGCAACCAAGTTTTCTAATGGGCTTTAAGAGAGAGAACAACAAAATGTTCCACGTGAAACATTTTTATATTCATGTATGTAGAAGATCTAGCAAAGGGTGGCGTTAAATCAATGGTATTGCTTGGAACGTTAATAAATGGTGCATTAATAATAATTGGTAGTGTACTTGGGCTCTTTTTTACAAAAATACCTGAACGCTACAAAGAAACAGTAATGCATGGGATAGGGCTTGCGGTTATGCTGATTGGTTTACAAATGGCAATAGCAACTGATCAAATTATTATCGTCCTGCTAAGCTTATTATCTGGGGCAATTATTGGCGAATTCATACATTTAGAAGAGGGCTTAAACCGTCTGGGCAATTGGATTGGCAGTAAATTTACAACAACAAATAACAATTTTAGTGTTGCCCAAGGATTTATCACGGCGACATTGATCTTCTGTATCGGTGCAATGGCGATTATTGGTGCATTGGATAGCGGAATTCGCGGTGATCATGAAGTGCTTATTACGAAGGGCGTTATCGATGGATTTACAGCATTGGTTTTAACGACAACATTAGGATTTGGTGTCGTTATATCTGTCATTCCTGTTGTTCTATATCAGGGGGCAATTGCATTATTTGCCACGCAAATTGAGAAATGGCTACCAGAAGCATTTTTAAACGGTCTAATTGTTGAAGTAACAGCAGTCGGAGGATTACTCGTCCTTGCTATCGGTTTAAACTTGCTTAAAATCACAAATATCCGGATTGGTAATCTGTTGCCTTCCATTGTTACAGTTGGAATTATATATTATATTTATCAATTAATATAAGAGGAATTGAATATTTGTTAGAATAAGGGCCATCAAGTGCAGTGAAGCTTGATGGCCCTTATTGATTTGTTCGCAATTTAGATGAACAGCGCACTTACATAGTCAAGAGATTTCTCTCAGGCCTCTCGCTCCAGAAATACACTTCGCTTTCCGCGGGGAAGCTGGTGAGCCTTCTTGTGCTGACGCACTTCGTAGTCTCACCTAGGCTCTTTTTTCCGCAGGAGTCTTCGTGTATTTCTTCCGCTGGAGATAGTGCAGATTCTATCGAAAAAAGAATGGCAAACCCACTAACTATCGGCGTTGAGTGTAGCAAAATACTGAAGACCGTTTGTGAATAGCAACTGCTACCATAATTGAAATCACAATTGTCATTAGTTCATAGTTTACATTAACCAAGAACTATCAATATTCACTTGATATACAATCGATTTTTTGATGAGCGTATTAGCAGTTCCAATCTTTTACCCTCTTTTAAATATGCATCTACATTTAAATGGGTTGCATGCAATGCTGTGGTTGCTACACCATATTCTTTCTTTTACGTTTTCTCATTGTTATGGTGGCTGGAATAGTTTCATTGGAAGTCAGTCTCTGATCGATATGGTCTAATATCGCAGCAATTTGCTTAGCCATATCAACAACAATCGACAGCCTAGTGTTTTGTAAAATAGAGTATTCCATAAATCCGCCAATATTTACTACTCCTGTTATGTGTACGTCACCAACTTCTGGAAGAGGCTTGTTTAAAGCAGCTCCGGGCTTGAGTGGTCCCGTACCTGTAATAATATGGCCAATTGATGTATTTTTACCTAAACAGGCATCGATTGCGATGATAAATGGGTTCCTATGTGTTTCATTAATTTTTACAATCGATTCTGTTAAATTGGTTGCGTGAACAGGATCATGCAGTGTCCCATATACCGTCATATGTCTAGGACGCATTTCTTGAAAATAGCTTCCGACCAATGGTCCAAGGGCATCACCTGTAGAACGATCAGTACCAATACAAACAATTACATACTCACGAGCAGAATTCGGCAGCCAAGAAATGATTTTTTCACTAATAGTTTCAGATAATATTGGTTCGGTATGGAGCATACGGAAAGATTCATTATTATTTGCAAATCGATTTATTAGATTCATAGCTTATCCTCCACAAACATATTGGTATAGTATACGGATTTTTATATCTTTCTATACATGAATATTAAAAATATTGGAGGAAAGATGATGTGGAGAGCAGGATTTAAATGGATGTCACTAATTATTGGTGCAACGATTGGCGCCGGGTATACTTCTGGCAGGGAAATATGGGAGTTTTTTGGACATGGAAGTGGACTAGCTATTCTTTTAGTAACTATCTTCTTTACGATTGGCTGTATGGTTATTATGAATATAAGCTATTCTAGGAAATCGACCCATTATATACCAGTGCTGAAAGATATTGTTGGTGCGCGTTTAACAGGATTTTATGATGTCATGATTTTGATTTATTTATTCACAATAACTGTCGTAATGATCGCAGGGGGCGGTGCTACTGGACAAGCATTTAATGTGCCAAATTGGCTAGGAATCGGCATCATGGTCGTCGCATTAATTTTATTGTTTATGAATGGGATTAATGGTTTATTATCAATGAATCAGGTTATTGTGCCAATCTTGATTGTGGGGCTCTTGGTTGTCCTTATCAATTTTATGGTTGACCAAAATCTAATATTGTTTTCTCATATCCATGAGCAGGACAATTGGATTGCTGCATTTCCATTTACAGCTTTAAATATTTTGCCAATCATTGCTGTTATTGGTGCAATTGGCAATAAAATTAGCTCAAAAAAAGAAATAGTTATCGCCAGTGTTAGTAGTGGAGTAATTCTAGGGGGAATTTCATACATTTACAATAATAGTTTGATTCAAATCGAACAGGTAATTATTTCATATGAAATTCCTCTATTTGCGATTTTAAAGCATTATCCGGTTATTGTTTTGATTATAATGTCAGTCCTTCTATGGCTAGCCATTTTTAAAACTGCTGCAGCAGGGATTCTAGGGATTGTAAGTCGTATCCAAGAATATTTCAAGCTGTCATTTGTCTCCATTGTTATTCTTTTGTTAGTCGTGATGGTTCCACTAACAGCAATTGGGTTTTCAACATTAATTAGCTATACGTATCCAATTTACGGCATTCTAAATTTATATGTGCTTACTCGCTTACTCCTGTATCCAATCTGGAATAAAGCAGATTAGCTAGCTGAAGTTGTATATTGTGGTTGTATTGATCGCGATATTAAAATGACTTATACACTTGATAAGTCATTTTTCCAGCCTTTCGTACGGTTATTAATAATGCTTAGTGATCGCTTAGCTTCAATTCTTATTATCGGTTGAATATCCTCTTGTTCGATGTGCTGAAGAATTTTAATCATATTGATGTCGTTAAAACTTTCAAAGGACCTGACCAATTTCCAACGGATAATCTCATCATTGTAATGGTCCTTTAAACATTGTATAAGTGCATCAATAATTTGAGAATGACGATGTATTTTACGGTTAAAACAAATAAACCCTATTGCATCAATCCCTTCTTGAATCTCAAAGGGATTGTTTGCTTTTAGTACATACAATAATATTGGTAGAATTTCCTCATCCATATGAGCTAAAGTTCTTGCAATAATGTCTCTCGGCAAGGGATAGCTATTCTTATTGAAACCATCAGTAGGTAATACTTTATGCTGATTATTGCCTATCTTACCTAAATATTCGACCATAACCTTAGCAGACTCCCTGCCACCCTTTGAGAGAGCATCACACAATTCGATCTTAGTATAAAGTTTTTTTTCTTGTGCAAGAGTATTAAGAAACAAATGCATCAGATCATCGCTCAAATCACTTTTCTCTGATAGTAATTTTACAGCTATCGTTCTTTTATATGCTTCCTTAGATTTAATCAATTCTATTAGTTCCATTTTTGTGTAACCGTTATAGAGATGTAAATCTTCAAATACAATCTTTCCACGGCCCTTTAACCGAGAATCAGAACTTTTCATTTACTCTCCTCCATTTATCAATCGGTCCACACTGATAATCTATAAGGATTTCATCCAAAAATTGTCATTTTAATTGTGGAACATTTGTTTTGTTTTGTTTTTCGATTTTTAACAGGATTATTAAACACATTCTTAATAATAGGTGGTTTTTTAATGATTCGTTCTTTTTGTATATCACTATTTGCAACGTTTGTTCATTGGAAGAACATCTCCTGTAAGATCAAGTATATATCTGTTTGGGGTTTTAATTGTAACAATCTTAGTCAAATAGTTTAAAATGAAGAAGCATGTAATTCTATTTTCAGCTATAATAAGAGTTAAAAAGGAGAAACATCGATGGAAGAAAAAGTATTCGGATTAAATGATATCGTTCAGATGAAGAAGCCTCATCCATGTGGAGAAAATCGATGGAAAATCATCCGTATGGGAATGGATATTCGCATAAAATGCCAAGGCTGCGATCATAGTGTAATGATACCGAGAAGAGATTTTGGGAAAAAGATGAAAAAGGTGCTTGAAAGAGCAGAAGAAAAATAGTTAAAAATTAATAAATATAGACTATAAGTGCTCCAAAATGATAAAATAGAAGCAGACAATGATATTATGATAGGATACAGAGCAAAAATAGGTATCGTTTCACTACCTATTTTTGCTTTTTATGTATTTGTCTTTTTTTATAGTAGTAACTATAATTAGACTAACGAACGCGTTCAGATGAAAGAATCCTTAAGGAGTGAAAGTTCACATGGCATTGACAGCAGGAATTGTTGGACTTCCAAACGTTGGAAAATCCACGCTATTTAATGCAATTACACAGGCTGGAGCAGAAGCAGCAAACTATCCATTTGCTACCATTGATCCGAATGTAGGAATTGTAGAAGTTCCAGACGACCGTTTAGATAAATTAACAGAATTAGTAAAACCGAAGAAAACTGTACCAACTGCATTTGAATTTACCGATATTGCAGGTATTGTTGAGGGTGCGAGTAAGGGAGAAGGACTAGGAAACCAGTTTCTTTCTCATATTCGCCAAGTAGATGCAATTTGCCAGGTGGTGCGTTGTTTTGTTGATCCAAACATTACGCACGTTTCAGGAAAAATTGACCCTATTGATGATATTGAAATCATCAATCTTGAGCTAATCTTAGCTGACTTAGAAACGGTAAACAAACGTTACCAGCGAGTTGAAAAGCTTGCGAGACAGAAGGATAAAGATGCGGTACAGGAATTTGATGTCCTTGAAAAGATTAAAGCAGGCCTGGAAGAGGAAAAGCCCGTACGATCTTTGGAATTCACAGAAGATCAGTGGAAGACTGTCAAAGGGCTGCATTTATTAACGAGCAAACCAACATTATATGTGGCAAACGTGGCCGAGGAAGAGGTTGCTGATCACGATTCCAATGAAAACATTCAAAAAGTAAAAGATTATGCTGCAAAAGAAAATGCTGAGGTTATTGTTGTTTGTGCACGAATCGAAGAGGAAATATCTGAATTAGAGCCCGAAGAAAAGGCAATGTTCTTAGAAGACTTAGGAATTGCTGAGTCTGGCTTAGATAAACTTATCAAAGCTTCCTATAATCTCTTAGGTTTGGCTACTTATTTTACAGCGGGTGAGCAAGAAGTACGTGCATGGACATTTAAAAAAGGCATTAAAGCGCCACAAGCAGCAGGAATTATTCATACGGATTTTGAGCGTGGATTTATTCGTGCCGAAACGGTTTCCTATGATGACCTATTGGATGCAGGAACGATGGCACATGCTCGTGAAAAAGGGAAGGTTCGTTTAGAAGGAAAAGAGTATATTGTTAAAGATGGCGATGTTATTCATTTCCGTTTTAATGTTTAAAAGGAACAGCTAGAAAAGCAACTTTCACTAACTCTATTTGTATAACGAAAAAGGATCTCTCGAATGCTTGATTTCTAACAAGTTATTTGGTATAATAACTTATTGTGAGTAATTAATTTTATTCCTTGCTCTTATTAAGGACCGTGATAAACGTCCAACAAATAAGAGCCGCTAAGACCAAAAGGAGGTGTAACGGATGAGAAAATACGAAATCATGTACATCATCCGCCCAGACATTGAAGAGGAAGCTAAAACTGCTTTGATTGAGCGTTTTAACGGTATTCTTACTGATAACGGTGCGGAGATTGAAAAAGTTGACGAAAAAGGCAAGAAACGTCTTGCTTATGAAATCAATGACTACCGTGATGGATATTATGTAATCATTAACTTCAGCGGTGATGAGAAATCAGTAAATGAATTTGATCGCCTAGCTAAGTTCTCTGAAGATATTATTCGTCATATTGCAATTCGAGTAGATGAACAATAATAAGGAGTGGTTCTGATGTTAAATCGTGTCGTACTTGTTGGCAGGTTAACGAGGGATCCTGATTTACGTTATACACCGACTGGAGTTGCAGTTGCTAACTTTAATATTGCAGTGAATCGTCCTTTCTCTAATCAGGAAGGAAACCGTGAAGCAGACTTTATTAATTGTGTTGTTTGGCGTAGACCAGCTGAGAACCTGGCAAATTATATGAAAAAAGGTAATTTGATTGGTGTCGATGGCCGTGTTCAAACACGTAGCTATGAAGGTCAAGATGGTAAAACTGTGTATGTAACAGAGATTGTTGCTGATAGTGTGCAATTTTTGGAATCAAAAGGTTCTGCTTCTTCAGGGGACAGAGGACAAAATACTTCAGGATACGGGCAAAATCAGAATCAGTACCAAAATCAGAATCAAAATCAAAATCAAAACCAAAACCAAAACCAATATCAACAAAACCAGAATCAAAACAATAATTTTGAGGACCCATTTAAAAATAATGGTGCGCCTATCGATATATCAGATGATGATTTACCATTCTAAAAGGATGTCCGAACATCCTTAAACATCAAAAGGAGGGGTATCAATGGCAGGAGTTCGTCGTGGACGTGCTAAACGTCGTAAAGTATGTTACTTTACAGCAAACGGTATTACGCACATTGACTATAAAGATGTTGATTTACTAAGACGTTTCATTTCAGAACGTGGAAAAATTCTTCCTCGTCGTGTAACTGGAACATCTGCAAAATATCAACGTAAACTTACAGTAGCAATCAAGCGTGCTCGCGTAATGGCATTATTACCATTCGTAGCTGAGTAATATAAAGAAACCTCTAGACTAGGCAATATGCTTGGTTTAGAGGTTTTTTTAATTCACTCCTATACTTATCTACTAACTTACTCTGTTAATGGAAAAGATAGTCGTATTGATCATCTAGCTATAATATATGGAAGCTAAGGACGTATCCTGCGCTTCGGATAGATAGAAATCATGATAATCAGCAAACTAATACTATAAATCAGAGCTAGTAATAAAAAAATACTGCTAACGGAATAAACAAACGATATGACGGTATACACTAGTAAGGGAATCGTTGTTGTAAAGGAAATTAACTTCCAAATAATCGCATAGCGTAATTTCCGCTGCATCAGCCTTGCAATAAATCTGCCGATATATGCAACGAAGGAGATGCAACCTAATACGATAAGAGTCATTGGCAAATAATAAAAAATAAAGAAATAAATGACAATGAAAATAAGATTCATCTCTCCACCGATTCCAGTGGGATTCGTAATTCTCTCAATTAGTGCTGGAATGGATACAATAAATAAAAGTATAAACATGTAAAATAATGCAAAATCCATTCCCACTCGATTAAGCTTAAACATTGCATCTTTATTAGGTAATTTGATACTATTTAAAAATATTTTCCAAAAGGTCATTCTTTTTCATCCTTATTCATATACTTCTTCCTATTATAATAGAAGCTCAAGAAAAAAGCCTTGATTGACGACGGGGAAATTGACGGATGATTCCATACCTTTCCAATCGTCGACAAATTATTACCTGGGAAATACTTCTTCTACATTATCTGACACGCTTTTCTCTAAAAACCGTGTTATCATAGAAGAATATGCTTGGTCGCGCGCCAAGCGAAACTTTTTTACAGGAACGAATCTTTGAATCTAATTGGAGAGGTGCATTAATGAATAAGTCAAAAAAGATAACAGAAGGAGCACTATTATTAGCGGTTTTTATGGTAATCATGCTTCTATCTATATTTATCCCGATATTTTCCATTCTATTGCCAATCCCGTTTATTCTCTACTCTGCTAAATATGATTGGAAACCAACCTTATTAATGTTTGTGGTAGCCATTTTGTTAGCAGTTATTTTTACAACGATATTGTCTCTGCCAACAGTTGTGTTAATGGGATTAGGCGGGATTATGATTGGAAATGCTATTTATAAAAATTTATCTGCTTATGAAACCCTAGCACGAGGTACATTTGGGTTTATTATTGGTTTGCTATTTTCATTTGTATTTACACAGGTTGCCCTCGATGTAAACTTTGTGGAAGATATGAATGAAATGGTGGAAGAATCCATGACGATGAGCAGTAATCTAATCGAACAATTTGGCTTGCAGGAGCAACAAACAGAGGAAGTAGAAGAATTAATCCAGATGCAAATGAATTATCTATCTGATTTACTACCTGCGTTTGTAATTTTTCTTGCTTTTATTCTGGCTTTCATTGTTCAATGGATTGGTCATAAATTTATTAATAAATTTTATAAGAAAAAATTACGATTTCCACCATTCCGTACAGTGCAATTTCCATCAGCCTTATTATGGATTTACATGATTGTATTAGTATTATCTATTATCGAAACAGATCCTGCGAGTACGCTATTTGTAATAATACAGAATGCGTCACTAGTTACAGGTACATTGATGATAATCCAGGGATTTTCCTTTATTTTCTTTTTCGCACATCATAAACGATTGCCAATCATAATACCAATTCTAGCTGTACTTTTTACATTATTTATCCCTACAATTCTACTTTCATTTGTAAGGATCTTAGGTATAATTGATATAGGCTTTAAATTAAGAGATCGCCTTACGAAAAAGAATTAGTTTGGACAAGGTGGACGTAAGGAAGAGGAGCTGATGGAAATGCCTGATTATCAGAAGAAGCTATTCAGTAGTCACCTATGGGCAGTATATATACTTGCAGTTGTATTACTATGTGTTACATGGTATTTTCAATGGAAAATAGGGTTAATTATGACTGTACTTGTAGCTGCTTCTCTGTACTATACCTTTTATAGGGAAAGAAAGTTGCTTGAAGAAACAGAGGAATATATTTCTACCATTTCCCACCGAATTAAAAAGGTTGGCGATGAAGCATTATTAGAAATGCCATTAGGAATTATATTATATAATGAGGATTATAAGATTGAGTGGGCAAATCCATATTTAAACAAATTTAGCGATGATGATGATTCCATCGTCGGTCAGTCGTTAAATATTCTTTCAGAAGTATTGATTCCTATGATAAAGGAAAACAAGCCTGAAATTGTAATAGAAGTGAACAACTCGAAATTTTTAACGATTATTAAGAAGGAAGAGCGTTTACTATATCTGCTTGACCGTTCGGAGCAAATCGAGTTGGAGACATTATTCCACAATCAACAAACGGTTTTAGCTATTATATTCTTAGACAACTATGAGGAAATCACGCAAAACATGGATGATACGGCGAAGAGCCAATTAAACTCACAGGTTACTTCTGTATTAAATAAATGGTCGAATCATTATGGTCTCTATTTAAAACGAACCTCACAGGAACGGTTTTTAGCTGTGGGAACAAAGGAAATCTTAGCGCAGCTTGAAAATGTTCGCTTTGATGTGCTGGATGATGTGCGTGAATTAATTACGGAACAAAATAATCCGATAACATTAAGTATTGGTGTAGGACTAGGCGATACTTCGCTTCCGGCACTAGGTGAGCTTGCACAATCGAGTCTGGATTTAGCTCTTGGACGTGGTGGAGACCAAGTGGTTATTAAGGATGATGTTGGTAAAGTTCGTTTCTATGGTGGAAAAACAAACCCAATGGAAAAACGCACGAGGGTACGTGCTCGCGTTATTTCCCATGCGTTACAGGAGCTAGTGAAGGCTAGCAAAAATGTGATTATTATGGGGCATCGTTCCCCTGACATGGATTCCGTTGGTGCGGCGATTGGGATATTGAATATCGCTAAGAGTAATAATGTTGATGCTTATATTGTATTTGATTCAAATGATGTAGACATAGGCGTGTATCGTCTCATAAAAGCACTTAAAGGCGATGAAGAGATTTGGAGTCATTTTATTGAGCCAGAAGAAGCTGAAAATATAATAACGAGCCGAAGCTTGCTCGTTGTTGTCGATACACATAAGCCATCAATGGTTGCGGACGCCAATCTGCTGAATCAGACGGAGTATAAGGTTGTCATCGATCACCATCGTCGCGGAGAAGATTTTGTAGATAATCCGACACTTGTTTATATGGAGCCATATGCTTCATCAACCGCTGAATTAGTAACAGAGCTTCTAGAATACCAGCCGAATCATGCGAAGCTAAAAATGCTGGAGGCTACTGCGTTATTAGCGGGAATTATCGTTGATACGAAGAGCTTTACATTGCGGACGGGTTCTCGAACATTTGACGCAGCTTCATACCTCCGTGCAAAGGGCGCGGACACTGTGCTTGTGCAGCAATTCTTAAAGGTCGATTTAGATATTTATGTGAAACGCAGTAAATTAATAGAGCATGCAGTAATTTATCGGGACTCTATTGCCATTGCAAAAGCAGATTCTGGAGTAGCCTACGGACCCGTGCTGCTTGCGCAAACAGCAGATACCTTATTAACATTGAGTGGTATAACTGCATCATTTGTCATATCTGAGCGTGATGATGGTAAAATAGGAATAAGTGCCAGGTCACTTGGTGATGTAAATGTCCAAGTGATTATGGAGAAAATGAATGGTGGCGGACATTTAACCAATGCTGCTACACAAATAGAGGGTACAACGATAGAAGAGGCAGAAGCACTACTAAGGGACATTCTGCATGAATATTTTGAAGGGAGAGATTCGGAATGAGAGTAATTTTTCTAAAAGATGTTAAAGGTAAAGGTAAAAAAGGCGAAGTTAAAAACGTATCGGATGGCTACGCACGAAACTACCTATTAAAAAATAAAATTGCCGAGGAAGCGACACCAGGCAATATGAAAATATTAGATGCACAAAAACGTAAAGATGCGCAAGAGGAACAAAAGGAGAAAGAAGAAGCAATAAACCTAAAGGATAAGCTAGCAGATCTTACCGTTGAAATAAAGGCAAAGGCTGGTGACGGTGGTCGCTTATTCGGTTCAATTACAAGCAAGCAAATTGCAGAAGTTTTAGAGAAGGAACATGGCTATAAAGTTGATAAACGAAAAATTGAACTAGGGGAACCAATTAGAGCACTTGGTTATACGACTGTTCCTATCAAACTGCATCCAGAGGTATCTGGTTCAATTAAGGTCCATGTAGCAGAATAATTTATTTTAAAGAAAAATTTTACATGATGATGGAATGAAATCGGCTTTCAAGCCGATTTCTTCCGTTCTCGATTGAATTATACGCAAGCAACGAAGATATCTATCATAATAAAGGCTAGAGATTCATGCTAGCTACTGAATATAGAGTAGGTTAAGGAGGAAAGGTAATGAGCCAATCGTGGACTGATCGTACACCACCACATAATCTAGAAGCGGAGCAATCTGTGATTGGTGCGATATTTTTAGAACCATCAGCATTCTCCACAGCATCTGAAATTTTATTGCCGGAAGACTTTTATCGTGCAGGACATCAACGTATTTTCGCTGCAATGATGAAGCTTTCAGACTTAGGAGAACCAATTGACATCGTAACAGTAACTTCTTATTTGAATGACGTAAAGCAAATTGACGAGGTTGGCGGTGTCGTTTATTTGACACAAGTTGCCGAAAGTGTGCCGACTGCTGCTAATATTGAATATTACTGCAAAATTGTCGAGGAGAAATCTGTACTGCGCAGGCTTATTCGAACAGCAACTGATATTGTAACTTCAGGCTTTGAAAAAGAAGATGAAATTGAAGATGTATTAAATGATGCAGAGAAGAATATTCTTGAAGTGTCTGGTCGTAAAAATACAGGGGCATTTAAAAATATTAAAGATGTCTTAATTGATGTTTATGATAATATTGAACAGCTTCATCAGCAAACCGGTGATGTTACAGGTGTTCCAACTGGATTCCGAGACCTGGATAAAATTACTTCTGGTTTCCAGCCAAACGACCTCATCATTATCGCCGCCCGTCCTTCCGTTGGTAAAACCGCTTTTGCACTTAATATTGCACAGAACGTAGCAGTAAATACCGACCAAAACGTAGCAATATTTAGTTTGGAGATGGGTGCGGAGCAGCTTGTACAGCGGATGCTCTGTGCAGAGGGAAACATTGATGCACAGCGTCTGCGTAATGGGCAATTACAGGCAGATGATTGGAGTAAATTAACGATGGCAATGGGCTCCTTATCGAATGCGGGAATCTATATCGATGATTCCCCAGGGGTTCGTGTCACCGAGATACGCTCTAAGTGCAGACGATTGAAGCAGGAGCATGGACTAGGTATGATCATGATTGATTATCTGCAGCTGATTCAAGGAAGTGCAAATTCAAAGGAAAACCGCCAACAGGAGGTTTCTGAAATTTCTCGTGCACTAAAGGCACTTGCCCGTGAATTAAAGGTTCCACTCATCGCCCTTTCACAGCTTTCCCGTGGTGTTGAATCCAGACAGGATAAGCGACCAATGATGTCTGATATTCGTGAGTCTGGAAGTATTGAGCAGGACGCGGATATCGTCGGATTCCTATACCGTGATGATTACTATGATAAAGAATCAGAAAAACAAAATATTATCGAGATTATTATTTCCAAACAGCGTAACGGTCCAACTGGTACGGTTGAGCTTGCCTTCGTTAAGGAATATAATAAGTTCGTTGACTTGGATCATCGCTATGAGAATAGTGATATTCCACCAGTGTTTGCATAGAATAGCAGCCCCTCATTTGTTAAGGGAGGCTGTTTTTTCTTTTGGCAGATAAGGAAGTAAAATAAATTTTCCTCTTACCATTCATATGAAAGAGAAGCCACATTCCGTTCATGCACTAGTACTCCTGGCGAGACTCCCCTCACCACCGTACGTGGTTAAACGGGTGCTTGCGCTGTTTTTTTCTCAAATAATTAGGATGATAACCCATTTGTTCTGATTGGAAGTAAATTCCCTTCCAGTGCGAAGGCTGCCCTCCCAGTCTCCTCAGAAACGACAAGCACTAATGCATCTGTTTTCTCCGAAAGTCCAAGTGCAGCTCGATGCCGAGTTCCTAGTTTTTTTTCATTGCCCTTTCGTGACAGCGGGAGAACATTGGCAGCTGAGATAATTTTATTTTTACTGATTAATACTGCACCATCATGCAAAGGATTTCCGGTGTAAAAAATAGCTTCTAGTAAAGGTGCAGTTAGTTCTGCATGGATGGGTACACCAGAGTGAATATGTGCATCAAGAGAATCATTCCTTTGAATGGCAATCAATGCACCATGATTACGTTCAGAAAGATGCTGAATTGCCTTTGAAAGAACTTCAAATTGATCGGTGAATGATGCTAAATAGGATTTTAAATAATAAGAAGCCGTGCTTACTTGAACTCGATTAAATAAATGATGGATTTCATCAAATTCATGTAAGACACTGCTTTCTTTTGTACCGAGCGTGTGAATCAAGTGACCGATTTCCCCGGATAACTTTGTTAAATTATCTTTTAGTTGATCGACCATGTAAACAGATAAATCTGGTTCATTTGCAGGCACTTTCTCACCCCATTCTTAATTAACGCGATAATATGTAATCCTTTAAATATGTTTTCCTAAAAGAAGAATTATATTCACTAAAGCTTATCATTTTAGTCGAATTATCTCAATTAGCAGGCTGTTAATCCAGCAAGCGTATCATCCAAAATAAGGAATTGTCTAAATAAAGTAAAAATCTGGGAGTAATGATACAGTTTATTTACAATTTACGACAATCTATTTCTAATATATATTCTCTATGGTAGATTAATAGAGGATTATACATAGTATTAAAGGAGAACAACATTAATGGTTAAGCAAAATATAAAGGCTAAAATTCAAAAAAGAAATAAATTACGTTTCATAAAAAAAATCGCGGTAACAGCTTTTCTCGGGTTTGGATTAATGGTAACGACTGCAAGTGCAGAGGATACTTTAAAGACCGTATATCATGTTTACCTAGATGGTGAGCATATTGGCAAAGTCGATCAACAGGAGATTGTTGAGCAGCATATAGAAGAAAAAATAGCTACAAACGCAGAAAAGTATACTAATTTAGATTTAACAATTGATGAGAAGGTAGATTACATATCGGAGAAGGTATTTGATCCAACCTATAATAATGAAGAAGTAACGAGTCTATTAGATGAGAATACTGCCATTGTAGCGAATGCTGTCGAACTTAAAATAGCGGATAGAACGGTTGGTTATTTTGAGAATGAGGAAGCAGTAGATGCGGTAGTAAATGCTTATAAAGCGAAGTATGTGCCGAAAGATGTATTAGCAGAAATTGATGCTGCTAAAGCGGACAGCAAGGATTCAGATACAAATGCTGAGAAGCAAACAGAAAGTAAATTAGCAATTGGTGAGAAGCATATTCGCGATGCTGTGTTATCTGATGATGTTACACTTGAATCCAAGCAAGTGGTTCCTGCTGAAGTTTTAACCGAAGAACAAGGGGTAGCATTACTTGAAAAAGGAACCCTTGAGGAAAAGGTTCATAAAGTTAAAGAAGGCGAAGTGCTAGGGAAAATAGCAAGCAATTATGATCTATCAACAAAAGACTTACTAAAATTGAATTCGGACCTAACAGCTGAATCATTATTACGCATCGGGCAAGAAATTAATGTTACGGCATTGGAGCCATTTGTTAATGTGATTGTAACGGAAGAAGAATTAGTTGAAGAAACAATTCCATATAAGACAGAGATAATCGAATCAGACGATTTATATAAGGGCGATGAAGAGGTCAAGCAAGAAGGTAAAGACGGTAAGAAGGAAGTCCTTTATACCATTGAAAAAACGAACGGGAAACAGACTGCAAAAGAGGTAAAGACAGAGAAGAAAACCGAAGAGGCAGTTAAGGAAGTCATTATCAAGGGAACGAAAGTCATTCCCTCCCGTGGTACAGGAAAGATGGCATGGCCAGCAGTTGGTGGCTATATTTCCAGCCAAGTTGGTGAGCGCTGGGGAAGCATGCATAAAGGTCTAGACATTGCTAGGCCTAGCAACCGCAGCATTTTAGCGGCTGACAATGGTGTCGTCGTATCAGCAGGTGCTGATGGAAGTTTTGGTAATAAAATTGTTATCAATCATAATAACGGCTTAAAAACATTATATGCACATCTATCATCAATCGACGTATCCGTTGGTCAAACGGTTGAAAAGGGAAGTAAAATTGGTGTCATGGGTTCAACAGGAAACTCAACAGGAATCCATTTGCATTTTGAAGTGCATAAAAATGGTGTATTCCAAAACCCGCTAAATTACGTAAAATAATATTAACACTTTTATGGAAGGCTAACTTTTGATAGAGTTAGCCTTTTAACCTTCTGTAACTAACCCATTAAATGCACTGATGCAGCTAGAGGTAAGTAATGATATCTCCCAGTTTGATTTAAACCCGCGAACTAGTTGCTATAAAGTAGATTTCCGGAGCGACAGGTCTGAGAGATCTTATCATCCTAAGGAGTTCGCACTCTAACAACAAACATGCAAAGTGAGAAGGTATTTCTTCTATCTTATCTGCCAAAATAAAGACATATTGTTCAAAGTGCGATAAAATAGATAGGAGCCTTGGTTAAGCTTGCGTTAAATTTTCATTAAAAATGATATTGTAATTTTACTATAAGAACAAATAATGGAATGAATTGGACCTCTAACTTGCAGTAGACTACTAACCTCATGATGTTGGTCGAGAGCTAGTTAGGTTAGGATGAAAAGGATGTGCTAATGATGAATCAAAAGATTCTAGTAGTAGATGATGAACAACCAATTGCAGACATATTAAAATTCAACCTAGAAAAAGAAGGCTACCAGGTAATCTGCGCATATGATGGCGATGAAGCAATCGAGCTAGCAGAAAGCGAGAAGCCTGATTTAGTCCTACTTGATATAATGTTGCCGAATAAAGATGGCAATGAAGTACTTCGAGAAATAAGAAAGACACAGAGCATGCCAGTTATCATGTTAACTGCGAAAGACTCAGAAATTGATAAGGTACTAGGACTTGAGCTAGGCGCAGATGACTACGTAACGAAGCCGTTTAGTAATCGCGAATTAATCGCTAGAGTTAAGGCTAATTTACGCAGACAACAGGTACCTGAAGAAGCACCAAAGGAATCAAAGGATATTGTTATCGGCAATCTTGTCGTACATCCTGATGCCTACGTTGTTTCTAGAGATGGGGTTCAAATTGAATTAACCCATCGTGAATTTGAATTGATGCATTATTTGGCGCGTCATATTGGACAAGTAATGACAAGGGAGCATCTACTTGAAACCGTATGGGGCTATGATTATTTCGGGGATGTTAGAACAGTTGACGTAACGGTCAGAAGGCTCCGAGAAAAAATTGAGGAGAACCCTAGTAACCCAACGTGGATCGTTACCCGACGCGGGGTAGGTTATTATTTACGTAATCCTGATCAGGAGTAGTTGTGATGAATAAAGTTGGTTTTTTTCGTTCGATACAATTAAAGTTTATTATCATTTATATTCTATTGTTGCTTCTTGCCGTTCAGGTTATTGGGTCGTTTTTTATCACAGGATTAGAAGAAAATCTTGTCGATAATTTTAAAGGGACTGTCAATGACCGATTGAAATTGCTTACGTATAATCTGGAGCAAGCATTCAATGAGGACCGTAACGAAGATGAAACCACTCCATCCATAGAGCAAGATGTACAACAGATTGTAGAAGAAATAAGTACAGATGATTTAATAAATATCCAAGTCACGAATACTCAAAGTAGTCTGATGGGAACGAATGACCAGGAATTAATCAATGATATTGGTAAAAAGGTAAATTCTGAAATGATTCAACAAGTATTGGCCTTTAATAGTCCAAATCAAGAGATAAAAAGGGATTCGGCAAATGATCGTGTATATGTTGCAGCTGTACCATTATATAAGAATGAGACTGTAGCTGGTGTTATTTATGTAGAAGCACCGATTCAACAGGTGTATGATCAACTTCAAGATATAAATCAGATATTCTTACAAGGGTCATTACTTGCAATAAGTGTATCTGCATTTATTGGAATCCTGGTTGCCAGAACAATTACCAAACCAATTATGGAGATGCGCGAACAGGCGCAGACAATGGCAAAAGGTGACTTTACGCAAAAAGTAAATGTCTTTGGAAAAGATGAAATTGGTCAATTATCCGAAGCATTTAATGATTTAAATAGCAGGCTGAAGCATTCTTATTCAACCATTGAGGAGGAACGGCGAAAGCTAAGTTCGATACTTTTCAATATGTCGGATGGAGTAATTGCCACAGATACAGAAGGAATCATTACATTAATGAATGAACCCGCTGGCAGGCTAATTGGAGAGAATCCAGATGATCTTATCGGGGATTCTATATTAGATATATTGCAGCTGGATGAAAAAATCGTTGATATATCAGAACTTCAGGATAGTGGCTCGATGATTCTCGATTTTAGTGAAGATGATGAAATTTACTTAATCCGTGCTAACTTCTCAACCGTTTCAGATGATGAAGATGAAATTACCGGGTTCATTTCTGTTATTAGTGATGTAACCGAGCAAGAGAAGATTGAGCGAGAACGTCGTGATTTTGTTTCAAATGTATCGCATGAGCTCCGGACACCATTAACCACAATGAAAAGCTATATTGAGGCACTAACAGATGGCGCATGGCAGGATAAAAACATTGCACCTAGATTCCTTGAAGTCGCACAAAATGAAACAGATCGAATGATTCGTATGGTAAATGACCTTCTGCAGCTTTCTAAGATGGATGCCGAGGAGTACCCGCTGCATAAGGAACGTACAGATTTCAATCGGTATTTCCATCAGGTGATTGATCGATTTGAAATGCATATTCCAGAACATATCGAGCTTATTCGTGAATTACCAAAAGGAAGATTTAATGTTTGGATTGATAAGGATAAGATGACTCAAGTACTCGATAATATTATTTCTAATGCGATTAAGTATTCACCAGAGGGTGGGAAAATCCAGTTAAAAGTTGAGAACAGACGTCATTTTCTTCAAGTAAGTATTCGGGATGAAGGATTGGGAATTGCCTATGACAAACTCGAGAAGATATTTGAACGCTTTTATCGTGCAGACCGAGCGAGGTCGAGGAAGCTTGGCGGAACAGGCTTGGGACTAGCAATCACAAAAGAGCTGGTAGAGGCGCATCATGGTAAAATCTGGGCGAAAAGTAAAGAAGGCCAAGGAACAACGATTATCTTTACACTGCCGCTTATGAATCAGAAGCGGGGGTATAATCGATGAAAATGGAAACAGCGAAATCATTAGTATTAATTGTATTGATTGGAATTAGCTTGCTGCTAACTTTTGGTTTATGGAGTTACCAGCCAGATCTGGCATTAAACGAGGAGCCCTCAAATGAAGCTGTCGATATTGGTGGAAGAGACAATGAAACGAAGAAAAGCGTGATTGAACCGAGGGAAATTGTCTTTCACATGGATGATCGTCATTATGGATTTTCTGATCCAAATGAGACAGAAGGGTTATTTGAACAGATGCAAGAGTGGTCTATTACGAACTTTCAAACAAATTTAGTAAGCGGGAGAACACCGAACCAATATGAGGTGGAAATTATTTTTCCTACGGAACTCCCAATGGAAATACTGAACATCCTACTGACTATTTCTGATTCTACTATTGTTTTGCCAAACTGGTCTTTCGATCGAATGTATGTAACATTTGATTCTGAAACGAAGTCATTAAACGTTGAAATATTATCGATTGATGGCAGAAATGAGGCAACAGCAGTAATCAATGATGCCAGTTATTATGAATTGCTCTGGAAGTACTTCCAATCTGATGATGAAGAGCTTCTTCAAGAGTATATCGCATTGGAACAAACAAGAGAACCTATCTATATTCCAAAGGATGCGAGAAATTTGAGAAAGCAGTCCTTTACGTATGAATTAATTGATGTTCCTAATCAATTAATAGAGGTTCTCTTCCGGGATCCATCGCTTGTAAGCCAATCGTATTCGTCTGAAACTGGGGATACGTATTATACAGATTCAAAGAGTGGCATGCATGTATACGCGGACAGTGGAAGAATGAAGTATGTTAATCCATATTCAGAGGACTCTGTCCAAGACGACCAGACAACGAAAGACATACTAACGAATAGTATTACACATATTAATAGTCATTCTGGCTGGACAGATGAATACAACCTAATGGATATTAACGGGAAAGAAAACTCTGTTAGATACCAGATGTATCGTGAAGGATATCCGATTTATAATGCGTTAAATCTATCGTATATTGATCAAAAGTGGATTAATCTGCAGCTTAATGAATATTCCCGGCCACTTTTCCGGTTGAATAATCCGTTAGGCGGCAGTGCAGCAGATTTGATGTCAGGGCAGAATTTAGTTGCATATTTAACGGATAATCCGAACTATAATTTGGAAAATATCCAGGATATTCGCCTTGGATACAGGCTGATTTATCATTATAATGAAAATAGTATAAGTGAAAATAATGTGAACGATATGGTTATTGAATTAGTTCCGGCCTGGTTTAAGCAAGAAAATGGCCAATGGAATGAAATTAGTTTTACAGAAGAGCAGCTGCTAAAGGGAGGGAATTGAGGATGCAGTGGGGTCATATAAAAACGTTATTTATCCTCAGTTTCCTCATTCTTGATATTTATTTGCTTGTGCAATTTGTGCAAAAGCAAGAAGAGGCTGACAATGGCATATTAGATAATCGGGAACTAAGCTTTGAAGAGCAGCTAAAGGCTGAGAATATTACCATTCCTAAACTAGAAACCGGGGGAATTGAAAAGGAATCCTATATTTCAGTCTCTCAAAGGTTATTGACGAAGGAAGACGTCGAACCTTTAATGGCAAAGCAGGGTGTCAGCACAGAGGTAATTGATAATTACTTCCTTGTTTCACAACTTGAAGACCCAATTCCTATTACAGAAAGTGCTTCAAAGGATAATATCAGTGAACTTGTAGAAAGCTACCTTTTATTTCCTGAGCAATATATGTATTGGGGCTGGAATAAGGATTTAAATGTGCTTATCTTTTTCCAGGAAATTAAGGATCGACCGGTTTACTTTAATCAAAATGCAGTAGCATTAGCCTTCTTGAACGAATCAAATGAGATAACTCATTTGACACAAACCATGCTTGGTGAACCGGAGCCGCAAGGGGAATTGCAAACGTTAATTCCACCACTGCAGTCAATCAAGGCGCTATATAGTCGGAGTTACTTAAATGCGGATGAGGAAGTAACAGGCGACGTTGTGCTAGGCTATTATGCAAGACTGTTAACAGAAGGAAATCAAGTCATTGCACCAACATGGAAAGTAACCGTAAATGAGGAAAGAAATTATTTCGTGAATGCAATTGAAGGACTTGCATCCCCGGCTAATGAGATAGAATTCTTGCATTCAACGATAACTTCTGATGAGAAGAAGATCGCAGCATTGGATAGTGAGAGTGAAGTAAAACATTCATTTTTAGAAGTAATAAATAAGTTAGAGATAGACAATCGGAGTGAAACAGAATGACATTACGTTTTAGTGTTTTAGCATCTGGGAGTACAGGAAACGCATTTTATATTGAATCAGACGAGGAGCGATTTCTTGTTGATGCGGGATTAAGCGGGAAGCAAATGGATAATTTATTCAGTAAGATTCATGTAGATCCATCAACACTTTCTGGGATTCTCGTAACCCATGAGCATAGTGATCACATAAAAGGATTAGGAATTATCGCGAGAAAGTACAATCTGCCAATCTATGCTAATGAGAGGACATGGAAGGCGATGGAGAATTCCATCGGAAAGCTTACATTAGATCAGAAATTTGTGTTTGGAATGGAAGAAGTAAAAAGCTTTGGCGATATGGAAATTGAATCATTTGGTGTCTCGCATGATGCTGCTGAGCCAATGTTCTATACGTTTAGACATAGCGGGAAGAAGGTCGCACTTGTCACAGATCTAGGTTATGTATCAGAACGTATTAAGAAAACAGTAGAAGATGCAGATGCGTATATTTTTGAAGCGAACCATGATGTAGAGATGCTCAGAATGGGGCGTTATCCTTGGAGTGTCAAACGCAGAATTCTAGGAGATTCAGGGCATGTATCGAATGAGGATTCTGGATTAGCCCTTTCTGAGATTATTAGCAATCGAACAAAACGGATTTATTTAGCGCATTTAAGCTTGGATAATAATATGAAGGACCTTGCGCGTTTGTCTGTAGACGGAGTGCTTAAAGAACGAGGGATTGGGATAGATTTATTTGATACAGATCCTAAAGAACCTACTGCATTGTATGAAGTTATTTAATTAGCACATTGAATGGCTAGCCAACTACCTTTGATTATTTTTCTAAGAATAGAAAGTATAATTATTTCCCTATTTCAATTTCCATGACAGGTGAGGCCATGTCCAGCTCAAGCGCCAAACGACTAGCGAGACTTCCCTCACCTCCGTACGATAAGTCAACATCGATTCGCTTTCGCTCATCGTGTTTCCTTTATCTCACAAGGAGAAGTTCAACTAAGGTCGCCACTTCCTGTGGCAACGTCGAACCACCCCACGTCCTGTGGGGCGCAGTCCGTACGTCGCTAAACGGGCGCTTGCGCTTTTATTCCATTTATATTTTTCAGCTGCGGGGAAATACTATAACAATAGGAAATTAAATTCAACTCGGATAAGGGGTTAATTCATGGGATATTATGATCAAGGCTATCCACCGAATCCATCAAGCAAGCGCAGAAAAAAGGGCGGGTGGTTAATTCCATTATTGCTAGGAATTATCATTGGAATTTTATTAGTTGGGGAAGTAGTGCCATCAATCATGACTTCTGATATTGTACAGGAAAACTTTCCAACAGATAACGGAACAAATGAGGCTACGATTGAATCTGGGAAGAATAATAAAAACTCTGGGGCAATCCCTCGAGCTGTAACGGTTGATGTGTCGACACAAATAACGGAAATGGTCGAGGAAGTATCGCCCGCCGTTGTTGGAGTGACGAATATTCAAAGCACAACAGATTTCTGGGAGCAACAGGAAAGTGTTGAGGCTGGAACAGGGTCAGGCGTTATTTATAAAAATACGGATGGCGTCGCATATGTTGTCACAAACCACCATGTAATTGAAGGCGCAGATTCTGTTGAAGTCGTATTATCCAATGACACGCATATTGGAGCAGAAATCATTGGCAGTGATTTATTTTCTGATTTGGCTGTGTTAAGGATGGATGGTGCAGCGGTAGAGAAGGTAATTGAAATAGGCTCGAGCGCAAATGTAAAGGTCGGTGAGCCTGTCATTGCGATTGGGAATCCATTAGGGCTTGCATTCTCTGGTTCAGTCACGCAAGGTGTCATAAGTGGAACCGAACGAACGGTGCCACAGGACTATAATCGGGATGGCCGCGCGGATTGGCAAGCAGAGGTAATCCAAACCGATGCTGCAATTAATCCAGGTAATAGTGGTGGAGCATTAATCAATATTTCTGGTCAATTAATTGGGATTAATTCAATGAAAATTAATCAAGAGGCAGTCGAAGGGATTGGCTTCTCTATTCCAATTGATAGTGCACTGCCGATTATCGAAGAGTTAGAGGCGACAGGTGAAGTAGTACGTCCATATATCGGTGTTGAGATTTACTCGCTTGAGGAAGTACCACAAGCTGAATGGAAAAACACATTAAAACTGCCACAAGAAGTTGATGGCGGGGTCTATGTATGGAGTGTCGAACCATTATCTCCAGCCGATCAAGCAGGATTGCAGCGATTTGATGTAATCACAGATCTTGACGGCAATCCTGTCAAAGATATGATTGACTTAAGAAAAGTGCTTTACCAGGATAAAGAAATAGGCGAAGAAGTAAGTGTTGTGTACTACCGTAATGGCGAGAGAATTGAAACGACATTACAACTTGGATCACAACAATAATAGAAACAGGAGGCTCTCTCTGACGAGAAAGCCTCCTGTTTCTTTGTGTGAGCTGCTCTATGATAGGACGTTGCAATAGATTTAGGTTTTAGGTGATATTAAGCGCGAGCTAATGGAAATTGTAATTTCTGGACAGTTGTTGCTATTCATAAGAGTCTTTATTCCTTCGCTAAAATAAACCGACCATAGGTTAGTGGGTGAGTAATTCTTAGTCTCTAGATTCAGTCCCATCCCTAGCGGAAGAAATACACGAAGACTCCTCGAAAATAAAGAGCAATTTTCTTCGTGCGATGCAATGCTGCCGAAGCCTTCCTTGTCCTGCGGGAAGAAGAGCCTAGGTGAGACTCTGAAGTGCGCCAGCACAAAGAGGCTCACCAGCTCCGCGGATAGCGAAGTGTATTTCTGGAGCGACTGGCCAGAGAGCAAGCTATCCACTAAGCTAGTTCGAAGTTTATCTAAAAACTAACACAATCGATACGAAGGTATGGATAAGCAGCAGCAAGACATTTTTATAAACACAGGTTATGCACACGCTGTTAATAAATCTGTAGATATTATCAATATATAGTAGGGAAAAGATGTTCGGTAACAATATAGCGACAGCAAATTGTGGATATGTTGATAAAAATGTGGATAACTTAGGTTATTCAGACTATTTTAATCGTTATCCACGACTTATCAACAGGTTTTTCATTAATGTTGTTAATTTCTAGTTCTTATGGATTAGTTAACCACTCGGGAGGCAATATGCCCAATTATTGCTAAACAAAAAGTTTAACCTTATAATTTATATACCATACAAAATAAAGGATGTGAATATGTGATACGTCGTTTTTTCTCTTACTATAAGCCACATCGGCGACTATTTATAGTAGATTTTACAGCAGCACTTTTTGTTGCCTTGCTTGAGCTCGCATTTCCTGTTGCAGTCCAATGGTTTATCGATAAACTATTGCCTGGCGAAGATTGGAATATCATTGTAACGGTTGCGGTATTGCTATTATTCATTTATATATTAAGCACGTATTTGCAGTATGTCGTTACATATATCGGTCATAAGCTAGGAGTAAATATTGAAACAGATATGCGCCAAGAGTTATTTAATCATGTACAGAAGCAATCGTTTCGCTTTTTCGATAACGTGAAAACTGGACATATCATGAGCCGGATTACAAATGACTTATTTGATTTAGGTGAGCTGGCACATCATGGTCCTGAGGATTTCTTTATTTCGATCATGACCTTCCTTGGTGCGTTTTTCATCATGTTTACGATTAATCCACAGCTTGCATTAATCATTTTGGTAGCCATACCAATTCTTATTTTCCTTATTTCCTTTGGTAATGTAAGGATGAATAAATCATGGAAGAGAATGTATGAGGATATTGCCGGGGTCAATGCCCATGTTGAGGATGCAGTTTCGGGTGTGCGTGTTGTACAATCGTTTACGAATGAAGCATTTGAGATGGGACGTTTTTCCGAGAATAACAATAGTTTCAAAAAGGCCAAGGTCGGTGCATATCGGGTAATGGCAATTGTTCATTCCAATATATATTTACTCATGCGCTTAATTACTTTGCTTGTTCTTGTAGCGGGCGCTTGGTTAACATTCCAAGGAAGCATGTCTTACGGGGAACTTGTAAGTTTTATTCTATTTGTAAATGTCCTGTTCAACCCAATCAATAAAATAACGGCATTGCTGGAAATGTATCCAAAGGGAATGGCTGGATTTAAGCGATTTACCGAGCTGCTTGATGTTGAACCAGATGTGAAGGACAGGGAGAATGCTGTGCAAGTGAGCAATCTTAGAGGTGATATTTCCTTCCAGGATGTTACCTTTGGATACGAAAAGGAACATGCCCCTGTATTAAACAAATTAAGCTTTACAATCCGTGCAGGAGAAACGATTGCATTTGTTGGTCCATCCGGGGCTGGGAAAACAACGATATCGTCGCTTATTCCTCGCTTCTATGATGTAAATTCCGGAAGCATTACAATTGATGGCATGGATATCCGGGATATGACGAAGGAATCATTGCGGAAGCAAATCGGCGTTGTTCAGCAGGATGTATTCTTATTTACAGGAACACTCCGTGAGAATATTGCGTATGGAAAGCTTGATGCAACGAACGAAGAAATCGAACTTGCAGCGCGCCGTGCCCATATGGAAGAATTTATTCGCGAATTACCGGATGGTTACGCGACCCAGGTTGGGGAGCGCGGCTTGAAGTTGTCTGGTGGGCAAAAGCAGCGGATTGCGATTGCACGGATGTTCTTAAAAAATCCGCCTATCTTAATTTTAGATGAGGCAACATCTGCACTTGATACCGAGACTGAGATGATTATTCAAAAGGCATTGAATGAGCTTGCGAAGGATCGGACAACGCTTGTGATTGCGCATCGTCTTGCTACGATTAAGAATGCAGATCGGATTATGGTCGTCACGAAGAATGGAATTGAAGAAGAAGGAAGTCATGAAGAGCTTATAGAGCATAATGGAATATTCGCGAATTTGCATAATGTGCAGATGAATTAATAAATGAAGGGGATTTCTAAGTTAGAATTAACTAAGAAATCCCCTTTCTTTTAAAACGGAAGGTTATCAACAAATTGTTAATAACCTGTTAGTATGTTCTGAAAATTGATAAATCTAAACTTCCATAATAAGTGATGCGAGGCAGAAATTATAATCTTATTGGGACTTATTGTTAGATTAACCATGTAAAATAATCATTTTAATTCTTATATGGAATAACAGAATTTCAGTATAGTCACATCTAAATCGAGGAGGAAGCAAAAATGCCTTTAAAAGTAGGCGATATTATTACATTTGAACGGACTTTCACCGCAGAGGATGTTGATTTGTTTATTAAGGTTTCAGGTGATGAAGGCTCTCACCATGTAACTCCTGACGAACAGGGAAGACTTGTAATACAAGGATTATTAACTGCTACATTACCAACAAAAATTGGTGGAGATAACAATGTACTAGCTCGTAAGATGAATTTTGAGTTTTTTAGATCAGTTTTTACAGGAGATACAATACGGTGTGAAGTAACAATCGAGAAGTTTGAAAAACAAGATGATAGTAGAATATCCATTTTAGCGAAATTCCTATGCAAAAATCAGAATATGAAACAAGTATTGAGCGGCAGTTTTGCGGGAGTAATATTAGTTAGTTGAGGAAGGAAATGGATTGGACCATCACATAGTAGGTGTTGATTTAAAATCAATCGACTCATTCTTTAAAAGGCAAGAAATTTGTCGATATTCCCCGGGAAATGAAATTTAATGGGAAAAGTTGAAAAATTTCTGTAGGTACCATAGTATTAACTTGGATACAGATATTCGTAGAGGAAATTTATTGTTTGGGGGGAATCAAATTGGATCGTAGCTTAATAGAAATCGATATGCAAGTAAAGCAGTGGTTTAAAGAAATTATTCCTTTTATTCAACAATCATTATCAACGAAGCTAACAATTGAAACAAAGTCTAGTCGTCGTGATCTAGTTTCTAATATTGATAAAGAAGTGGAAGCAAGGATTCGAGCGAAGATTATGGAGCACTATCCAAGCCATGAAATTATTGGTGAAGAAACAGATCAGCCAGTGCAAACAAGATCGCCTGACCATGTATGGATTATTGATCCAATTGATGGGACTACAAACTTCCTGAAACAGATGGATCATTTTTGTGTGCTGATCGCTTATTATGAAAATAATGTAGGTAAGCTTGGATATATTTACGATGTAATGAATGATGATTTGTACCACGCGATTGAAAGTAAGGGAGCTTTTTTAAATGGTGAAAAGATAGAGGCTCCTAGCCCTATTTCATTAGCAGATGGATTAGTTTCCTGTGATATTCGCAGATGGCATAGTAAGACCACTTTCACCGAGCTTGTAAATCAGTGCTTTGATATACGGTATATGGGCTGTGGCGGAATTGATTCGATTCATGTATTTCATGGGAAATTTGCAGCTTTCGTTAACTCTGACTCAGGTCCATGGGATTTAGCAGCACAAGTTATTTTCGCAAAAGAATTAGGGCTTAAAATGAGCAAATTCGATGGCAGCCCAGTAGATTATTTAGTTGGCGGCGACTATATTCTGGCTAACCCTGGATGTTATGATGATATTGCATCGATTATGAAAAGTTATGAATCCTGATTGCAGGCCAAACATTCATTGGCAGTGGAAAACTGCCAATGAATGTTGTTCTGTTTAATAAACAGTATCCCTTTCTGCAAACAAAACATCATTACATTTTTTTTCCGAGGGAAAGTAAGGAAAAGGGCTTTTTTTCTTGTTGCTTTTGAATTTACATCATTAATCATTGAGAATGTCGTTTATTATAAATGATTTTATATATCAGCCAAATAACAAGATAAGGCAAATATATAATAGCGATAAAATTGAGTAGATATCCAACCTCTTTGTTCATAAGAAAATAGCCAACAATAAAAGCGATGACACATGCGATTAATCCAGTGATTGGTAAATTAGATAGCGATGAGTTCACGTTTCTATTATTTTACCTATTATCCAAAAAAGTTTCCCCCTACTCACCAAACCTAGATAAATGCCTCACCTGATTATAATCCTTAATCTCCCACTGCTCTTTTTGAAAATGGATGTTACTGATACATGCGTTCATGAGTTTCGTTTTTCCAGAGCCAATTTCGCCGTTTGATAAGTTCGATAAAATCATACCAATCACTGCGCCATGAGCAACAAGCAGCACGCGCTTATCTGGATATGCATCACAAACCTTTTTAATTCCAGTCATTACCCGATTGTTAAAGTCTTCTCTTTCTTCTTGATTCGGATAATTTCCATCTGGATATTTCTCCATTCTTACTTCCAATGTCAACCCTTCGCCCTCACCAAATGCTCGCTCTGCGAAATCAGCCATTTCAATCATCGGCAGGTTTAAATAGCTGTTAATGATTTCTGCTGTTTCCCTTGCACGTTTCATTGGGCTGGAAACTAAAATATCGTAATCGGCTGCATTTAAGTATGCACCACATTCCTCAGCCTGTTTTCTTCCCGTATCATTTAAAGGGATATCTGTTTTCCCTTGAATTTTTCCAAGCGCATTCCAGTCTGTTTCTCCATGTCTGATTAAACATATCGTCGTCATTTTTCCCGCTCCTTAATAATATTTCTTCATTTGACACATCCTATAGAAAAGGAGGTTATCTAATGATGAAAAAATTGATTTTGATGATTGCTCTCTCCCTGCCGTTAAGTTATTTTGCTTCAATCGGCAATAATGTAAATGCTGAAATAACGATTCCTTCCTATGCAAAATGGGGCCGAGTGGCAATGGAAGAAACAAGAGCAAAATATCCAGATGCACAAATCATTGACTATCTTCATATTGGCAAAGAAACTAAAGGCGACACGTCAGTCGAAAAGTTCAAATTATGGCTTAAAGGCAAAGACAAGGAATTCGGTGTGTTTATCGATATCTCCTATAATTCAAAAACAGAAGAAGTCATCAAGGTTACCTATAAGGAAACGGATCGATAGCACTAGTCGTTCGGATTAATAATTGCTAATACCTGATGGTCTTCCCATTTACCATTTATTTTAACATTTTTCACGGCGAGTCCCTCTTTGTGGAAACCGGCTTTTTCCAAAACGCGAATTGAACCGATATTATGCGGCATGACACCAGCTTCAATTCGGTGCAACCGTAACTGATCGAAGGCGTAGATCAGGATTAGCTTTACAGCTTCTGTCATGTACCCTTTTCCATTTTGCGATTGATCAAGGAAATAACCGATATAAGCACTTTGCAGGGAGCCACGGAGTACTTGCGATAAATTGATGGTGCCGATTAATTCGTCTGTTTTAATTTTAAAAATTCCGAACATATATTGCTGGTCATGCTCTTTATTTTTTTCATATCCTTGTATTTTTTCCATTTGTCCTTCAAGGGTGTAGAAAGCTTTATCTCGTTGCATGGCGAATTTCTCAAAGAAATCACGATTGGTCAGCTGTAATGAAACTAATGGTTTAGCGTCGTCAATTGTAAATGAACGAATATAAATTGACTTCCCATTTATCTTGGTCATTTATCTTCCCCATCTCTATTGATTAAATGCACCGTACTGGTGGGTAAATCCATTAAACCTGTTTTTAAAAAGCTAGGAAGCAATTCATATTCCGATAGTTCTTCAATTGGCACCCACTGATAAACGAGTCGATCCCCTTCTGAACCGTGGAATTCGCCTTCCTGCAATAAGGATTTGTCTTTTGACGATACTTCATAATAAAAGCCAATTTCATGAAAATCATTGCCCCTATAATTAAAAAAGTTTTCTACTACCCAATCCAGTTGCATAACGTCTATGTCTACTGCAAGTTCTTCTTGGAATTCCCGACTGAGTGCAGCTCGGGAATCTTCTCCAAGCGCAACCCTTCCTCCCGGGAGCGCCCAATTCGTATCATTAACGTCCTTATGTATAAGTACCTGTTCGTTTTCAATCCATATTCCCACAACACGATAATTAAAAATGGCGGCAGCTGTTTTAAATACGATATCCATTTCATTCACTCCCATTGTGATGTCATCTAGCGGATGTTTTCCCAATCACTTGCCAGCATCCCATACACGACATGATCGACATAATGATCATATAACCATTCTGCCTGTCTAATTTTACCTTCTTCAACAAAGCTTAATCGCTTAGGGATTTCACGACTTCTTAAATTTTCATATGCGGCACGTATCTCGACACGGTTAAGGTCCAGTTCATGAAAAGCATACTCCGTTAATGCCCGGGCAACACGGGTCATAATGCCCTTTCCTTGATAAACCTCAGCCAGCCAGTAGCCAATATGGCCAATTTTATTTCGGAAGTCCAAGCTGTTGTATCCCGCCATTCCCACCAGTTTCCCTTGGTAATAGATTCCGGTTGTAAGTCCTTTTCTTGCTTCCAATGTTTGTATAGTATGCTCGATAAATGCCTGTGAATCATCCGCGGTTTGATTGCCATCAACCCATGGAAGCCATGCACGTAAATATACTCTAGACTGATCGATAAGCTGAAATAGAGCATGAGCATCTTTTATTTCAAGCTGCTGTAATACAATCTCCTCGTCAATTTCATAACGAAACATCATCAACATCACCTTCCGTTATTTTCTAAGTAAAAATAATCATACCACAGTTATTATCTGAAAAAATAATAATGTCTTTGTTTTCTATCGAAATTATGCGAATTCATTTTGAAATAATTATACAAAATACTCTATCCAGCATATTTAGGTTTGGTTTTGTAATAAAGTTTAATCACATAAGCCATTCAGGACCATAGTAGAACTAAATTTATGAGATAATAGAAAAGAAGGGATTTTCTAATTAATATAGAATAGATATATATACATTTTTTTTCGACCTTTCGACAAAAATCATAATAGGAGGAACTTAATGTGACAGCCAGAAGCAGTATTGACCATTATATTATGAATAACAGAGAAGAATTTCAGTCGATGCTTTTATCAGAGGCAGGAAATGTTGCCACGAAAATCACTGCTATTCTAGAAGCGGGAAATATTGACCTTTTGAAAAATGCAGAAACTATTGCCCTCTTTGTTGTGGGAAATAAGCGAGATGAACTCATTGATTTTGCAAAAGTAGAAGGAATTTCCTGGGCGAAACATTCATTAACCCTGGCGTTCAAATTAGAATGGATACATGCGCTTAGACGTACTCTATGGCATCTACTCCGTAAATATAGTCCATTAAACAGCAGTTCTAAATTCGCTACAGATTTTTATGAACTGGAACAGACAATTAACGATGGAATTGATGAGTTTTTAAATAGCTTTTTTATTAGCTATTCTAACTATAAAGATGAATTAATTAGGGATCAAAGGAAATTAGTTGAACATCTATCGGTTCCAATTATACCAGTCAGCTCTACTATAGCCGTATTGCCAATGATTGGCATGTTTGATTCATATCGAATGGATATTATTGAAGAAAAAGTTTTAAGTGAAATATCAAGGCTAAGGATCAAAACATTAATTATCGACCTTTCTGGAATACCTGAAATGGACGAATATACGGTTGCTATTTTTCAAAAAGTGCTCATTGGGGTAAAGCTGATGGGTTCAAAATCGATTCTAACGGGATTAAGACCGCAACTTGCCAAAAAAATGGTTCACTTAGGAATGAACATTGAAGAAAATACAGAAGTAAAAGGAACTTTACAACAAGCCTTAAATGAATATTTTGAAGTAAAATCGTAGTAAAAAATGGCAATCTCACTTATTAAAGAGATTGCTTTTTGCTTTTTATCAGTTAAGAAGCAGAGTAAACTCTGTTTACAATACATCTGCTCCATTCTTAGTACCTCACTAACCTGCCCCGTCTGTTTAAGAGCATTTTTAACAAACTTGCATCTATCATTTCAATTATTTCTTTAAATTCATTTTCGAGGGTACTATTTCATCAAGTAAGTCTTTTGATACAAAAAATACCCCTTGTAAAAATACAGGGGGTATCTCATTTTAAGATTCTATTCATTTGCAAGCTTAAGCACATTTAATAGTTTAAAGAAGAGGCTCAAAATAACCGCAACAATTGTTGCAAGCCCCATACCTGATAATGCTACTTCGCCAAGTGAGATGGAAGCTCCACTAATTCCTACTGCAAGCACAACACAAGTTAAAATCAGGTTTTGTGAATTACTATAATCCACTTTTTGTTCCACTAGAATTCGAAGTCCGCTTACGGCGATGATTCCGAATAATAGTAAGGAAATTCCGCCCATTACAGGAGTCGGGATTGTCGTAATTAGTGCCGCAAGTTTTCCGCAGAACGATAAGATTACTGCAATTACTGCTGCTCCACCGATAATCCAAGTAGAATATACACGTGTGATTGCAAGTACACCGATATTCTCGCCGTATGTTGTATTTGGTGTTGATCCAAGTAAACTGGATATCATCGTTGAAATCCCGTTACCGAATAAAGAACGATCAAGTCCAGGATCCTTCACAAGGTCTTTCTTCACGATATTTCCTGTTACGACTAAGTGTCCGATATGCTCTGGAATTAACACGAGCGCAGCAGGAAGGATAATTAGAATATCTGACCAGTTAAACTCAATTTGGTAGAAGGTTGGCAATTGAATCCATGCCGCTTCTTTTACAGCTGTATAATCAACGATACCGAAGAAAGTTGCGATAACATATCCTGTTACAATTCCAAGCAGGATTGGGATGATTTTCAAAAAGCCGCGAAGAACAACCCAATAAACAATTGTAAAGCCTAGTGTAAGCAGTGAAACTGTGATTGCTGTTGTATCAACTGGGATAGTTGGATCGGGCACAAGTCCCGCCATGCCTGCAGCAGTTGGCACAAGCTCAAGACCAATTACGGCAACAATTGCTCCCATTGCAGCTGGTGGGAAGACAGTATCAATCCACGTGGTCCCTGCAACTTTAACGATTAAACCGATTAGGACTAGAACAAGACCTACAACGAAGAATCCACCTAGTGCTGCGCCATAGCCGCCACCCTGGGTAATGACGAGGGTAACTGGTGAAATGAACGCGAAGCTTGATCCTAGATATGCAGGAATTTTTCCTTTCGTAATGAAGATATATAGTATCGTTCCAATTCCGTTCATCAGTAGGATTGTTGCTGGATCGACTCCAAAAATAATCGGTACTAAAACGGTTGAACCGAACATTGCAAATAAGTGCTGAAAGCTAAGTGGTAAACTTTGTAAAAATGGCAGACGCTCATCAACTTGAATCTCACGTTGTGACATTGTCTTCTCCCCTATTCTGTATGTTATGTTAGTAAATAAAAAAATGCACCTTGCCCGATAAACTGGCAAGGTGCATTTCATTTAGACAAGCTGTAGCCTGCCTAAAATGATTGCGCATCAATATGCACAACGAATCCGCACAAACCTTGCCAGCCTCACAGGACTGTTTTAAAGGTAATCTACAAGTATTATGCAAAGGAAATCGAAAAAAGTCAAGTGTTTTTGATTTCATTCATCTTTTAAACTAATAATAGTAAATAAGGTTGAAGCGTGTCCAAGATACAAGAGGTCGATTAAAGCTCAGTTAAACATGCTTAATAATTCTTCCTGTTTTTATTGATATAATTGAATATACTTCCAAATATACCTAAAGAAAGCACGAACCATAACAATATATCAGGAAGATACTCAATCGGGATTATTTCAAATAATTCAACGAGACAATACAATAAAATAACACCTATATACAAAACGCCATATAGCATATTATTTGTTTTGTATTGAATTTCCCTCCCCCGTTCATCCGTCCCTTCCTCACTATCATTAAATCTTAAGATGTACATATGACAAATAAATACTACAGCTAGAAACAGTGTTGCTAACCATAACATATCGATCATTCCTCCTTATAATCAAAAACATCCGTTAATGGTTTCTAAAAAGCATTTGCGATTTTGAAGGCAAGAATTAGGGAAGGATTATATTTATTTTTCTCAAGTGTAGCAATGGTCTGGCGACTAACACCAACCTTTTTTGCGAGTTGTTCTTGTGTCCATCCTTTTTCTGCTCGATAAATTACTAATTTGTTGAGTAACACTAACACCACCTCTAATTAAAATTGTAATTTATTTCTTACAAATTGTAATTTTATAATGCAAATGATTATCAGCAACGGATTGAAATAGCAGTATCCGCATATTTCCCATTATCTTAGGCAATAATAATTATCTTTGGTAGTTAAAAGTGAAGAACTTTCTTACCACATAAGTGTAACTAAGGCTGTCATCATAAGGATTTGCTAAGCCTTAGTTTTCTAAGAATAACTTCCATCCAGGTTATTTTAGTGTATAATTAAAATATTCAAATAATAGGGGGTGTGATCTGGTAATGGTTTCGAAGAATAAGATTCTATATGGCTTTCTAATTCTCTTGATATTGGTAATTGCTGCTATTTCGTTTATAAACAAGGATGAACCTCCTATTATTAAAGCAACCAATGAGGTTTCCGAAATAGAGGAACCTCAAACATTAGCGGAAAAAATGGCAGTAATCTTACTGGATGAATCTCTGGACGGGGCAAGCGTCGGGATAAGTGTTCGTAAGGCGGAAACGGGCGAGGAAATCTATGCCCACCAAGGTGATTTACGATTGCATCCAGCATCAAATATGAAAATATTAACCGCAGCAGCTAGTCTAGAGACACTTGGTCCGAACTACCGGTTTGCAACGGAATTCGTGACGAACGGAAAGATAAAAGGTAAGGTACTGAAAGGCAACCTGTATATTCGGGGCAAAGGAGATCCGACATTATTAAAAGCGGATTTGGATCAAGTTGCAAGCGAATTGAAGAAGCAAGGGATTAACCAAATAAACGGAAATTTAATTGGTGACGATCAGTGGTATGATTCGATTCGGCTTTCACAGGATTTGAACTGGTCCGATGAGTCTTTCTATACCGGTGCACAGGTCTCTGCGCTGACACTTTCCCCAAATGCAGATTATGACGCTGGAACTGTCATCGTTGAAGTAATTCCAGGAACGAAGCATGGTGAGCAGGCGCAAGTGGCACTGACTCCCAAGACTAATTACGTTACGATTGTGAACAAGACTGAAATGGTTTCAGCAAATGAAGCGAAGGATCTATCGATTGAGCGGGAGCATGGTACGAATAATATTATTGTCGAGGGGAAAATTCCTGTAAACGGAACGAATTCAAGAGAATGGATTGCAGTATGGGAACCGACTGAATATGTGCTGAATATCTTTAAACAATCATTGGAGCAGCAAGGCATCAAGTTTGCCGGCAATTCAGAAGTTCAAACGGGAGTAGCCCCAGAGAATGCAACGGTACTAACATCGGTAAAGTCAATCCCATTAAACGAGCTGCTGCTGCCTTTTATGAAATTAAGCAATAACGGAATTGGAGAAACATTAACGAAGGAACTGGGGCAGGTTTCCCGTGGCGAAGGAAGCTGGGACAAGGGACTAGAGGTAATTGGTGAAACGGCAGCAGCTTTAGGCGTTAATCCAGATACCGTTCAATTCCGGGATGGCTCTGGTATGTCACATAAAACGTTAATCCCTGCAAGCGAGCTAACAAAGCTGCTTTATCAGGTTCAGCAGAAGGAATGGTTTGCCGACTTTGAATTATCCTTACCGGTAGCGGGAATGCAGGAGCGGCTTGTTGGTGGAACGCTCAGGCACCGGATGAAGGAAGGACCAGCTAAAGGAAATGTTATTGCGAAGACAGGGTCCCTTACTGGTGTGTCGTCACTTGCAGGTTATGTTACAACTTCAGATGGAGAGAAATTAATTTTCTCGATCGTGGCAAATAATTTTTTAAGCAATTCGGTAACGTCAATAGAAGATGCAATTGCGACTATGCTTGCCACACATGAATTCGAATAGGATAATAGATTGGGAAAGAAGTTAATGAAAAATGAATACTATTTTGGATGATAGTAGTTTAGAATGATAGTATACGCTCTTAGTTGCAGTGGCATGGTTTCTGAGCGGAGACTTTTGTAGTTAAGGGTAAAAAATTTCAATAATTGTAACTAAGGCAGTCAGAGTAAGTCTCGGTTAAACCCTAGTTTTCTAAAAAAGGAAGGTAACAGATGGTGGAGGAAAACGTAACCCGATTACATATAGACAATAAAGAGATTATTCTCATTGGTACTGCTCATGTATCGAAGCATAGTGCAGAACAGGTAAAAGAAGTGATTGAATCAGAACGTCCGGATTCTGTCTGTATTGAGCTTGATGAACAGCGGTATGAATCGATTACTGAAGGAAATAAATGGAGCGATACGAATATATTTAAGGTAATTAAGGATAGAAAGGCAAGCCTGCTGTTAATGAACCTGGCGATATCCTCTTTTCAAAAAAGAATGGCAAGTCAGTTCGGCATCAATGCTGGGCAAGAAATGATTCAGGGAATCGAATCTGCAAAGGAAACGGGAGCGAATCTTGTACTTGCAGACAGGAATATCCAAATTACCTTTTCGCGAATTTGGGGAAACATCGGTTTTAAAGGGAAATCGATGCTGCTTGCGCAAATCGTTGGCAGTGTATTTAGTAAAGAAAGCATCTCAGAAGAAGAACTGGAAAAGATGAAAAATCAGGATACGATTAATGCGATGCTGCAGGAATTTACGGATTATTTCCCGAAACTTAAAAAGCCATTAATCGATGAACGTGACCAGTATTTAGCACAAAAAATCAAGAAGGCTCCCGGCGATAAAGTTGTCGCTGTCTTAGGTGCTGCACATGTTCCAGGGATTACCAAGGAAATACATAAGGAGCATGATCTAAAACAGCTAACGAAACGGCCACCTAAGCCGAAGTGGCCAAAGGTGGTTGGCTGGTTGATTCCATTGTTAATCATTGCAATGGTTGTATATACCTTTCTTTCGAACCCTGTCGCAGGAATGCAGCAGGCGACAAGCTGGATTCTTTGGCATGGCGCTCTATCAGCACTTGGTGTAGCGATAGCACTTGGCCATCCAGTAGCAATTATCACGGCGTTTGTAGCAGCACCGATATCGGCACTTGATCCACTCACAGCTGCAGGCTGGTTCGCCGGATTTGTCCAAGCATATTTCAGTAAACCAACAGTACGAGATTTCGAACGTCTATCAGAGGATGTTTTTAGTTTTAAAGGATTCTGGAAAAATAAAGTGACCCGGGTGTTACTCGTTGTAGTGTTCGCTAACATCGGAAGCTCACTCGGAACGTTTATTGGTGGTGCGGATGTTGTTCGGTTGTTTATCGATAACTTGATAAACTAAAAGAGATAAAGCTAGAAACCCAGCTAACTTCACTTAAGAAGTAGATTAGCTGGGTTTTTTATTAATTTACTTTTAGTCATGAGCAGCTATTGCGTCTGCTTTCGTTCTATGAATAGTAGCTAATGGATACTGTGGCGGGGCATAGATTGTATAGAGTTTTAGTGCTTTATCACCTGTATTTATCAAATTATGCCATTTTCCGGCGGGAACGATAATTGCGTCATCATCATGCACTTTTTCCAGAATATAATATTTGCCTCTCTTATCTCCGATTTGAACGATTCCTTGACCATCCTCAATACGTATGAATTGATCGGCGTTAGGATGAACTTCTAAACCGGTGTCTTCCCCGATATTAAGACTCATCACAGTAACTTGCAAATGATTACCTGTCCATAAAACTGTACGAAATGTATTGTTTTGCTCCGCTGCCTTATCAATTTTCACTATAAACGGTCCTTTTCCAAAATCCTTTAAATTACTTCCTTCTTCAACTGGTGTTTGTAAATAAAGATTTCGATTGGCATATGCGCTACTCTCAGTAAAACCCCAGTACATAGGTTGTCTCGTGTTGTAGGTATATATTGGTGTATTGACGTAATAAGGGTATGGATACACATAAGGAACAGCGTACATATTGCTCATTCCCCTCTCAGATTCATTCCGCCTAAATGGGCAGTAAGTTATTAAATATCTTATTCGCAATGTTAAAGGAATGTACCTAGATTGAAGACGTTCTATAGAAATGATTGGCAAACCTAGCCAAAAAAATAGTAGCACTCTCTGTTGAGAAATGCTACCTAATCTGAAAAAAGATAAACATAATGCCTTCCAAACTATGCACTTTGTTTTATTCCACCAACAACTTTCTCCATGCTGCTTATCTGTCTTCTTAGGATGAAATGATAGGCAATCATCGCGAGGATAATACTTAGAGCACAGTAAAGATAAACAGATCTAAACCCTTGACTTAGTGAAACGAATCCGAAGATGACAGCACCCAAACCGCCACCTAGATCTTTGGCAGTAAAGAAGGTAGAATTCCCTACACCTCTTCTATCCGGCGGGCAAAGTCGAATCATCACTGCATTTAATGTTGGATCAACTGATCCTAAACCTAGTCCATATAAAATGGCTGAGATGATAAAGGCGGATAATGATGTTGCATAAGCCAAAACGACAAATGATAGCACAATCATAATCATACCTGGGATGATAACAAGTGAATACCCGTATTTATCGGCCAATTTCCCACCTGCAATTCTCGTAAACAATAGAGCGAATGAATAAACTGTAAAATATAATCCGATATCTTCTATCCCTAGTGAAAGTGCATATATTGGGATGAACGTCAATGTTGCACCCATCGCAACATAAATAAATATCGTAACTAGGCCGGTTGGCAATGCTGTTTTTTCATACATAATCTCCGAAAGCTTTCTTTTTACTTTAGGATTGGATAATTCATGCTCAGACTCATTATTCTTCCGCTCGTAATTAATAAAAAAGCTGCAGAATAATGCGATGAAACCTAGAATAGATGAAACGATAAATAGCAGATTATAATTATAATTCATGATGATAAACAAGCTTAAAGCAGGCCCTACAGCAGTAGCCAGAGTATTCGCTAACCCAAAATAACCGATTCCCTCTGCTAATCTGCTTTTTGGAACAATATCGGAAACAACGGTGCCGGAAGAATTGGTTGTTGCACCGAAACCGAATCCATGGAACGCTCTTAATAAGAGCAATAGACCGATGGAAAGGGCGAATACATAAGAAAGGCTAAGGATAGCTGATATAACACCGCCGGTAATCAGTACCATTCTTCTGCTCTTTTCGTCGATTAATTTACCAAAAAGCGGACGAGAAAAAATAGCAAATAGCATAAAAAGCCCGAAAAGTAATCCTGAGATGGAATTATTCCCGCCAAGATGGATTGCGTATAGCGGAAGTCCTGTTAATAACATATTGTTAGAGATGGATGTAAATAAAGAGTAGATAAACGTTAGAATAAAGTATTTCGTCCATAATTTTTCTGAAGTATTCTTTTTTCTTTGCAAAGGTATGAACCTCGATTCTTATTTTCATATGTAATGGGTCGTTTTTATTTTTCATGGAAGCGTATTCAATATAATTTTCTAGTTTCCCCTTGCAAAGGCTCCAAAGTAGAGACATAAGCACGTAAGCTGGGTAGGACAACAGAATTCAAACAGGGTGTAAACTACAATGTGGTACAGTTGTATTGGTATTTGGTTAGGTTAAGTATAATGAATTATTTAAACATTTGTCAAGGTGGTAATAAGGGACCTGTCCCCATGTCCCAACATTTGTATTAAAATTGTAAATTTTTTCATATTATAACTGTAATCTACTACCTGATGTTGTACACTTGAATATAGGTCTATTGGGGGAGGGAATGTGCTTGGGGAAGTTTACTAAAAAAGAGAAGAGCTGGATGATGTATGATTGGGCAGACTCTGCTTATTCTATTATTATTACAACCGCTATTTTTCCAATCTATTATAAAGCCGTTGCAGGAAATGCAGGTGTCGCTGATGTAGATTCAACAGCATATCTAGGGTATACGATTTCGATTGCAACGTTAATATTAGCGCTGCTCGGGCCGATTTTAGGTACAATCGCCGATTATAAAGGTATGAAGAAAAAGTTCTTCCTGTTTTTCTTCACGATGGGTACATTAGCAACAATATCACTTCTATTCGTCCCAAGTGATAGTTGGATTTTATTATTAATTATTTATACGTTTACCTCTATCGGGTCGAGAGGTGCGGTCGTCTTCTATGATGCTTTTATCGTCGATGTAACAACGAAGGAGCGGATGGATGATGTTTCGGCAAGGGGATATGCTTTAGGCTATATAGGGAGCTCGATTCCCTTTGTTTTGAGTATTACCGTTATCATGCTGTCACAGCTGGAAATCATCCCGTTATCAGCAACAACCGCGAGCCGAATTGCCTTCCTAATCACGGCGGTATGGTGGATGACTTTTGCCATTCCAATGATAAAAAACGTCCATCAGCTCCACTATGTTGAGCGTGAACCAAGAATTATTGCAAGCAGCTTTAAACGTCTTTGGCAAACATTTCGTGATATAAGGCAATACCGAACGATATTCATCTTTTTAATCGCTTATTTCTTCTATATTGATGGTGTTGGTACAATTATTTCGATGTCGACAGCATATGGAACCGATTTAGGACTCGGTGCGACTGATCTGATTATTGCATTATTAGCTGTACAAATTGTTGCCGCTCCGTTCGCAATATTATTCGGGTACCTTGCCAAGAAATTCGGTGCGAAGCGGATGCTCTATACCGGTATTTTAATTTATATCATCATCTGTATTTACGCAATATTTTTAGAAACGATTACCGACTTCTGGGTTCTGGCTATGCTTGTGGCAACCGCACAAGGTGGTATTCAGGCACTCAGCCGTTCGTATTTTGCACAAATTGTACCGAAAGAAAGAGCGAATGAGTTCTTCGGATTTTATAATATCTTCGGAAAATTCGCTGCGATTCTTGGTCCATTTTTAGTCGGACTAACCGCGCAAATTACTGGAAACACTTCCTATGGTGTATTTAGTCTGATTATATTATTTATCATCGGATTTATTGTTCTAATCTTTGTGCCAGATAATAGGGCAGCGGAATAAAGTACATAAAAATGACTCTCCCATATTAGCGTTGGGTGAGTCATTTTTATTTTGCATTCGTTTTGGTATGTAGATTCTCCAGTTTGTTAAGCAAGCCGTCTAGCTCCTTGGAAATAGCAACAACTTGATCGTAATGCTCGCCCTTTTCAAAGGCATGATACATTCTCGATCTTAACCGCTCAATCTGAAGCTCTATTGTTTGCCTCGTTTTTACTATTTTGATCACACCCCTAATACTGTTTATAACCAGAAATAACCATTTTGAAACCAAATTAGAGAAATTTTTCTTAATTTGTGAAAAAACTAGGAGTAAAGTTTGCAAGGCTTTAAAAATAGGATTTCATTGGAAGTGTTTAGCCTGTAACAGAGTCCTATAGTCTCAGGAAATAATTCATTTTGCTTGCGATATAGGGTAAACTCTAGTTAGAAGCTTTTGCTAAGTCTAAAACATCATTGCCAAAAGCAATGAGAAAAGGATCGGAAACTAAATGAAAATTTCAATTGTAACTGTCGGAAAACTAAAGGAAAAATACCTTAAACAAGGCATCCAGGAATATTTAAAACGATTAACTGCCTATGCAAAGGTAGAGATCATTGAAGTAGTAGATGAAAAAGCACCAGAAAACATGAGTGAAGCGGAAATGCTGGAAGTGAAACGGAAAGAAGGAGAACGGATTTTATCTCATATTAGCCAGGACACATACGTCATTACACTAGAAATAAACGGGAAGATGCTAAGCTCTGAGCAGCTGGCAGCGAAGATGGATGAGCTCGCGATATATGGGAAAAGCAAGATTGCGTTTGTTATTGGTGGATCGCTTGGAATTAGTGAAGAAGTACAAAAGCGTAGCGATATGGGGTTGTCGTTTTCTAAGATGACGTTTCCTCATCAGTTGATGCGACTGATATTGGTGGAGCAGGTGTATCGGGGGTTTCGGATCATTAGAAATGAGCCATATCATAAGTAAATGAGGGCTCTTGGATAATTTAAAGGCAGAAATACACATAGTTATATTTCTGCCAGAATCATTAAATATACAACGATAGAAATTAGATAGTTCTATCTACTTACATAATAGTTTCATTAAAATATCTATATCTATGAATTGATTATTCTTCTCGTCTTCATTGGGGAGTAACATTAAACCGGAAATGACTGAGAAGTAGAGCATCAAAAGCTTAGTTGAGTCACCTTTACAAAAGTCACCGGTCTCCTGGCCATTTTTAAAAATGGAGATTAATTGCTCGTTTAAAGTAGGGCTTGGATATTGTTGAACAATTTCTTTTGCCTTGTCAGGGACTACATCAGAAATTTGTACTTGTTGTATAAGCATAAACGAATGTCTATTACTAGTATGGAGCATTCTTTTGGTTAATTCTTTAATTTTTCCTGAAGGAGAACCAGCCAAATTTGCCAACGAAGCATATGCCTCAGCTGTTTCTTCCATTGCATCCTTTACAAGTTCAATAAAAAGTTCATCTTTTGATTGGTAATATCGATAGGAAAGTCCTTGGCTGATGTCTGCTTCTTTGGCTATCATGCTCATTTTTGTGCCAATGAATCCGCGTCGTGCAAATACTTTTAAAGCCGCATTTTTAATTTGTGCTCTTCGTTTATCATGGACTTTGTCCAGTTGGTGATCATTGCTTGGAGGCATCCTATTCACCCATTTCTTTTTTTGTTTCATATCAAATGTATTACTCAAATTTTCGATAACTGAACTTGTTCCTCACTCATGTTCCAAAGTATCCTTGCTAATTCTTTATCCGTTGCTAGTTCTGTTGGTGCCTTCTGCTGTCTATCAGCAAAATATTGGCCATTGAGATTTGAGGTATCCTTTAATTCAGCTAGCCATACCAATGTATCTGCACCTTTCTCGGGGGTACGGGAAAAAAGATTCATTACAGCCATGGTTGACTTGGCCATCAATCCATTGTTTTGATTAAAATTTGTAGCTACCAGTCCCGGGTCGAAACAAAAAACAGTGATATTTGATCCTTCTAGACGGCGTGCTAATTCAGCTGTAAATAGGATATTGGCGAGCTTAGTTTGTGCATAGCGTATGGTTGGGCCGCCTAGATACTTTTTCATCCCCTTATAGAGATGCTCCCCGTTTACATTATCAAAGTCAAAACCTTTTTTTATCATTTTATGGCCATGTGAAGCAGTATTAATAATACGAGCGGATTCACTTTCCTTTAAATGATCCAAAAGCAGTGAAGTGAGAAGAAATGGAGCCAGGTGGTTAACTGCCCAGGTCATTTCCACTCCTTCCTCGGTTTTTTGAAAGGTATCGTATAAAGCGCCCGCATTATTCACTAAAACATCAATTCTTGGACACTTTTCAAGAATTTGTGCAGTGACTTCTCGGATGGATCTTTGAGAGGAAAGATCAGCAATAAAAATATCAATCTTCATTGGTTTCTTTGTCTGCATCCGTAATAGGGTTGAAATCTCCTCCGCCTTGCTTTGATTCCTGGCAATAATCCCTAGATTTGCACAACGTGCTGCAAAGGCCTTTGCAGCCGCAAGTCCAATTCCACTTGTTGCTCCTGTAATCAATACATACTTATTTTGTAAGTTCCATTCCTTTTTTATGGTCTTATCAGTCATTTTTTAGCCACCTTTAGTGAATGAACAATTCATTCATTTTTAAAGAGTATATGCCGTAACTTTTTACATTGTGACTATAAGTTTTAAAATATTATTTATGAAAAATAAAGCAGGAAATCATCTCATTTAGATATATCGCGGTGAGCCATACCATAGGTAGAGGCAAAAATGATTGTAAATAAGGTGGTATGTCGATAGTGGATAAGACTTTAATGTAATGGAAGACCACAAAATGTGGCGTTCTGCATGAAGTAACAAAAGAAGGAAGAAATCATTCTTTGTGTAACCACTTCTTGCTAGAGCCAGTTCCACAAGTTTTAAGAAGTTATTTAGTGTCACTGGATCTAAGCGTTCTTTCATGCTGGGATTTTTGACATCTATAATGGTGCATTCGTTTTCTAACTGACTGATCTCTTGCTGGTAGAATCGTTCCCCTAGACTTTTATAAGGACCTCTTCCCCTTCCCAATTAATCCATCTCATCCCAAGAAACGGACCGATGCCCATTAGACTATAAGCTAACGCCCCGTGGTTTAGTAACTTAAATTCACCTTTTTTATCAGTTTCTTTTAAAGCTAGTAAATCACCTCTCTTATTATAAAAAAACTCGAAAAAACATATTGAAAATTTCAAACAATTCAGTATAATCAAAAATAGAAAAGTGAATCACTTGTCATAAACAGCGAGCAGTACAAATTAGTTAACAAAGAAAGGTATGGAGGCAAGTCAAAAAATGGACAAAGCAGAGGAGATTTTCTAAATATGACCTGTTTTGGGGAGGGGTTAACATGTACATTCCATTACTATTGACAGATTTTTTAGATCGAGCTGTTAAGCTATATGGCGATAAAACAGCAGTCATTGATGACGAAAAGGTTGTTACTTATTTCGAACTGAATGAAAGAGTAAACAGGCTTTCCCATGGGCTGGAAAAAGTGGGGGTAGAAAGAGGAGATCGGGTTGCTATCTTGGCACCGAATACGTTGGAAATGTTAGAAGGGTTTTACGGAGCATTTCAATTGGGAGTCGTTACCGTCCCACTAAATATTCGGCTAAAGCCGATTGATTATTTGTTTATTTTAAACCATAGTGAAACCAAAATCTTATTTGTGGACTATGAATTATACGGTCTTATTGACCCGGTCCGAGATCAGTTAAATGTTGAACAAATCATTGTCCACGGGGGCAGCAAAATTAAACTTGAGGATGACGATCTTGAATACGAAGCGTGGCTGGCCCAATTTTCAGCAAAGCCGTTTGACCGTGCGGAGATGGATGAAAAGGATATTGCCAGCCTGCTTTATACAAGCGGCACGACAGGAGACCCGAAAGGCGTTATGCTTACTCATCGAAACAATTACCTGCAAGCTCTTCAAGTGATGCATCATTTACGTGTAAGTGATCAAGACGTGGTGCTTCATGTTTTGCCTATGTTTCACGTTAATGGATGGGGCTCGATATTTTATTATACAGGGAACGGTGCTACCCAGATCATGCTAAGGAAAACCCGTCCCAATATCATTTTTGAAAAGCTAGAAAAGCATGACGTGACGATTATGCACATGGCCCCTACCGTACTGAATTCACTGCTCCAATATTATGAAGAAAATAAAATAAATATAAAACAACAAAATGTAAGGGTTATCATCGGCGGTTCTGCACCACCTGTCACGTTTATAGCTAAAGTGGAGGAAGAAATGGGCTGGGAATTCATACAGGTGTATGGAATGACAGAAACGTCCCCGCTGACCTTAACATCTATTATCCGCGCCCAGCATTTGGATGAGCCTAAAGAAGTACAATACCGAATGAAATCGAAGGCGGGCTATCAAATGTTATTAACTGACGTGAAAGTAGTCAATGAAGAAGGTGAAGAGGTTGCGCCGAATAGTCAGGAAATTGGTGAGATTGTAATCCGGAGCAACGGTGTGATGGAAGGCTATTGGAAAAATGAAAAGGCGACGAATGAAGTCATCAGGAATGGCTGGTTTCATACCGGGGATATGGGAGTCGTCGACAGTGACGGAAATATAGAAATCGTCGACAGGAAAAAAGATGTTATTATCAGTGGTGGAGAAAATATTTCATCCATTGAGGTGGAAAATATCCTGTATGAACATCCAGCGGTAATCGAAGCGGCCGTAATTTCCATCCCTCACGAAAAATGGGGAGAGACCCCGCATGCCGTTGTGGTCGTTCGGGATGGAGAAGCGGTAACAGAAGAGGAAATCATTGCTTTTGCAAGAGAACGGGTCGCCCACTATAAAGCCCCAACATCTGTCAGTTTTGTAGAAGAACTGCCTAAAACAGGTTCAGGAAAAATACAGAAGGCATATTTGCGAAACGAATTTTGGAAAAGCATGAACAAAATGGTTAATTAAGAAGGTAAGTAGAGCAATAGGGGCAGTTTTTAACATAAGGGAAGGTGCTTTTTTGCTCAAAAGGTAGACACCTCCCCTGCTCTCTTGTCTATTATTTATCCATTCCCATTTGAATATCTATCAGTGTTATTTCATTCGTTTGTATTAAGGCATTTTTCAATACTTGTTCAAACGCATTCAATTGTTTGGGTCTGACTCCCTTTATGCCAAAGCTTTCAGCAAGCTGCACAAAGTCAGGGTTTCCGAATGCCGTACCAAAGCTATGACTGAATTTCTCCTGCATCATTTGTCCCTCTAATTTTAACGTTGAATCATTTAATACAATGATGATAAATGACAGGCCAAGTCGTTTAGCAGTCTCTAATTCCGAAATATTCATTAAAGCCCCTCCATCCCCAGTAATACAAATAACTGGAGCGTCATGGCAAGCTAATTTAGCACCAATAGAACCGGGTAACGCAATACCCATTGAGGCAAATCCATTTGAGATGATGAGTCGCCCTGCCTGTTTTGATTGATAGGTACGAGCGATCGAGAGCTTGTGGGCACCGACATCTGAAATCACGATGGTCTTTTCAGGAGCATTTTTTTCAATAACCGTTAAGATATTCTCAATGGTAAGTGGCAGATTTTCCTTCACATCTAAATCAATTTGATAAGCTGTCTTAATACGTTCCTTTAGATTTCCATTTGGAATCCATGGTTTAGATGGTATATCCAGTTCATTAAGTTCCTGAAAAATCTCATTTAAATCACCAACCAATTCTCCCTTCACGGGGTAATGCTCGTCCATTTCGGCAGGGAGTGTGTCGATATGCAAAATGGGCTGCATCGTTTTATTCCAATCCATAGGCGGACTTTCCACAAAATCAAAACCAACGACAATTAATAAATCCGATTGCTCGATTATTGGTAATACTTCATCCTTCTTTTTAAAACCAAATGTAAAATAATTTAGCTGATGTTCTTTGGGTAAAACTCCTTTTGCCATAAAACTATGGATAACAGGTGATTGTAGGTTCTCTACAAAAGTCAGGAGCCCTGACATAGCATTTTGCCTGATACCCCCGTTTCCCACTATGACAAGTGGCTTTTGGCACTTGCCTATTAATGTACGAGCATCCTCAATAGCTTGTGAAACAGGAGTACTTTTTGGAATAGGCAATACTGGTAATAGGCGGGCTGAAGCCATTTCTGATGCTACGTTCTCAGGTAATTCAATTAAAATAGCACCTGGCTTTTCCATTTGTGCTAATCTAAATGCCCTACGAATGATTTTTGGTATGGTTTGCGAATCTTTAATTTGAACGCTCCACTTGGTAGCAGGTTCAAATATCTTAACTATATCTAAATATTGATGGGATTCTTGATGCTGCCTTTCAAAGCTTGCTTGTCCTGTAATGGCTACAACTGGAGAATGGTCCAGATTTGCACTAGATATTCCGGTCAAAAGATTTGTCGCTCCAGGTCCTAAAGTTGCTAAGCAAACACCAACCCTATTTGTTAGTCTGCCGTAAACATCTGCCATAAAAGCTGCACTCTGTTCATGACGAACATTTATGAACTGAATTTTTTTAGACTTAGATAATGAATCAATCAGGTCAAGAGTTTCCTTACCCATGATGCCAAAAATATACTCAACCCCCTCATTTTCTAAGCACTGAACAAGTACATCTGTTGCTTTCATAAGACCACGCCCCTCTACAAACGGTGTTTTCCCTATTATCCCCTTAAATCATTAAAAAAACCGAACATGCCTACAATCTAAAAAACCTCATTTACTTATGGTAAGGCTCCACGAACCATAGTTGATGACTCTCAATAAGAGTCATTTGTCCTAGATTAATCGAAATGTATATTTCACTCGAATACATTTTTATATACACGCTATCATATACATTTGAAAATAGGCGTATTCACATCTTCAGGCAGAATCGGGATACTAAGCAAGTAATTGTATGCCTAATGAGCAAGTATGATAAAGGGAGGATCAAGATGTATCTTACCGAACGTGAAAAGGATGGGTTACTGATTGTAGTTGCTGCGAATTTGGCAAAAAAAAGAAGACAAGAAGGTTTGAAACTGAATTATCCCGAAGCAGTGGCGTTAATTACATATGAAATAATGGAAATGGCTAGAAGGGGCGGCAAAACAATTCCAGAAATAGAGGCTGCTGGCAGAAAAATTTTAAGAGAAGAGGATGTAATGGATGGTGTTGCATTCATGGTCAAACAAATAAATGTAGAAGCGACTTTTCCAGATGGAACACAACTAGTCGTAATTTATAATCCTATTCAACCATGATAAAAGGCGATTAGCCATAATCGAAAGGAGAATGGCATTGAAACCAGGTGAATATATTTTAAAAAAGGGCTCAATTCCTATTAATGCAGGAAGAGAGACTCGAGTGATTAAAGTGGTTAATAGAGGCGATCGCCCCATCTTTGTCGGTTCGCATTATCATTTCTATGAGACGGATCCAGGACTGGCATTTAATAGAGAGCTTGCCAAAGGAATGCGTTTGAATATTGCTTCTGGGGAAGATGTGCAATTCCCCCCGGGAGAAATAAGAGAGGTTGAGCTTGTAGAGATTGGCGGACGTAAAGAAGTTTATGGTTTTAGAGGATATGTAAATGGACCTGTTAAAAGCATACCTTCCCCAACAGTAAGTGATAAAAGCATTCCAAAGAAAAGCTACGCCATGAAATACGGTCCGACTGTGGGTGATAAAGTTCGTTTGGCTGATACGAATCTTGTGATTGAAGTGGAAAAGGATTATACCGTGTATGGGGAAGAATTAAGATTTGGTATGGGACAAACGATTCGTAGTGGAATGGGGATGTCCGCTCGAGCAACAAGGAAAGAATCGCTTGATCTTATCATTACCAATGCCCTTATTGTAGATTATTGGGGCATTATTAAGGCGGACATTGGCATAAAAAATGGGCGTATTACTGGAATTGGTAAGGGTGGAAATCCTGATATTATGGATGGAATCAGCCCAAATATGATTGTTGGAGCATCAACAGAAGTCATTGCCGGTGAAGGAATGATTGTGACAGCTGGGGGAGTTGACTCCCATGTTCATCAAATATCTCCTGAGATTGTCTTAATCGCTTTACAAAGCGGAGTTACAACGCTGCTTGGAGGCGGTACAGGTAATGCGACTGGGTCAAGGGCGACCAATATCTCTCCAGGGAAGTGGAATATTCAAAGAATGCTAGAAGCGTATGAAGCATTCCCAGTAAACGTTGGGTTATGGGGAAAGGGTAATGTATGGTCGCTTAAACCCTTGGAGGAGCAGATCTTAAACGGAGCGGCTGGATTCAAAATTCATGAGGATTGGGGTGCAACGCCTGCAGTGATTGATAGTTGTCTTAAGGTAGCTGATGAGTACGATGTTCAAGTGTCAATCCATACCGATTCATTAAACGAATCTGGGCATGTTGAAAGTACGATAAGTGCGATCAACGGCAGGGCGATTCATACGTATCATACGGAAGGGGCTGGTGGTGGCCATGCACCTGATATTATGGAAATTGCCAAAGAAAGCTATGTGATGCCAGGTTCGACGACACCGACTCGTCCATTCACCATTAATACCGCTGCCTCCAACTTAGCCATGGTCTTTGTGGCCCATCATTTAAATAGGGAAGATCCGACCCAAGTAGCAATGGCGGAATCAAGAATACGCCCAGAAACACAAGGGGCAGAAGGGATTCTCCATGATTTAGGCGTGTTAAGTATAATGGGATCAGATTCTATGGCGATGGGACATATGGGCGAGATGATAACGAGGACATGGCAAACCGCATCCATTATGAAAGCGAAGTTTGGTCCTTTAAAGGAAGAACAAGGGGACAACGACAATTTTCGGGTCAAACGGTATGTCGCAAAGTATACGATAAACCCCGCGATTACACATGGTATATCGTATATCGTTGGCTCCATTGAGGTGGGAAAATTGGCTGACCTAGTCCTATGAAACCGGAATTTTTTGGTATCAAACCAGATATAGTGGTAAAAGGGGGAGTAATTGTAACGAGTGCTGTTGGAAATGGAAATGGGGCTATTGCAGAAGTTCAACCTATTACGTATCGGCAAATGTTCGGCTCCTTTGGAAAAGTGCCAAAAAACATCTCGATTACATTTATGTCTCAAGCTGCGATTGACTGGAATGTTCCTCAGAAATTAGGTCTTGAGAAGATAATTTCACCTATCCGCAATACTCGTACGATCGGCAAGAAAGATATGATTCTAAATAATGAGACGCCAAACATCGAAATCGATCCCGAAACATTCGTTGTATACCTCAATGGAGTGCCAATACATAATCCCCCTGTTGACCGTGTGCCAATGGGGCAACGTTATTTCTTATTTTAGGGGTATTGTGATGGAAAAAACCTTTTTTCTTTTTCAACTTGTCGATTCAGCTTTTCCAACTGGAGCATTTTCTCATTCGTTTGGTTTAGAAACAACTTTTCAAGAAAATAAAATTAACAAGCCCATTGAACTTTATAGTTGGTTAAAAACTTATATATCTGGAAGTCTAGCTCCTACAGAAGGAGTTGTTGTATATCTTATCTATCAAGCGAAAATAAAAGAGTTCCTAAATCAAGAAAAACCAGAGGACACCGAGAAACTTATTCAACGGCTAGATCGGAAATTAACAGTAAGTAAAATATCATCGGAAACGCGCAACGGCGGTATTAAGATAGGAAAGCGATATTTATCGACTGTTCATACATTATATCCGCAATCGGAGTTGATACAGTATTCACGCTGGATTGATGATCAGCTTTGTTTTGGAAATGCTGCGATTGTCCATGGCTGGATCACTGCTTATTTAGAGGTTGAGGCTGAATTATCGGTGTTCACACATCTCTATGTAAGTATTAATAATTTGTTACAAAGCGCGATACGGCTAACTGTAATTGGTCAAACTGCAGCACAGATGATTTTGCAAAAACTGTACCCCCTTTTAATGGAAGAAGCAGAGAGAATTATTCAGTCAAGCCCTAATGAAGACGATTTATTCACGTATTCTATTATTCAAGAAATCGAAGCGATGCGGCATGAGACGTTATACTCAAGGCTATTTATGTCATGAGAAAAAAAGCTTCCGTTCAAAGAGGTTGAATATACTTCATAATAAATTGAGGAGTGAAAATTATGGGCCATCATCATGATTTTAATTGGGATTATCAAGAATTCAAAGGGGATCGACCGATGCGAATTGGGATTGGAGGACCTGTTGGTTCGGGGAAGACCGCCCTTGTTCAAAGATTGGCATCTGTTTTAAAAGAAAGATACCATGTTGGTGTCATCACCAATGATATTTATACCAAAGAAGATGGCGAGTTTCTGATAAAGAGTGGCGTGCTCCAAGCGCATCATATCATCGGAGTTGAAACGGGTGGTTGTCCTCATACGGCCATTCGGGAAGACATTTCTATGAATCTAGAAGCGGCAGAGGAACTAACAAAGAAAATCGATAAGCTTGACCTGATATTTATCGAAAGTGGCGGTGACAATCTTGCTGCAGCATTTAGTGGGGAATTGGCGGATGTTTTTCTTTATATCATTGATGTTGCCCAGGGAGGGGATATTCCGAGAAAGGGTGGACCTGGGATTAAACAATCAGATCTCTTAATTATCAATAAAATAGATTTGGCACCTTATGTTGGTGTAGATTTGCATTTGATGGAAGCCGATTGTAAAAAACAACGAAACGAAAAACCGACCTTTTTTACGAATATGAAAGAAGGGTTAGGCGTGTCAGAGATAGCAAACTGGATTGTGCAAGAATACTTGGGTAGAGGAAATCTGTAACGTGGGAATGACTGGTGAATGGAAAGGAACGATTAGCGTGATAGGAGAAAAAAACTATCTAATCGATTCCTTTCGCCGCCCCCCTTTAAACGTAGTGAATTCTTCAGGAGAAGATGGTGAAAGTATTGTATATTTAACCTCAAGCTCTCCTGGACTGTTTAATGGAGACCGACAAGAAATTTCCTGCCGGTTAATGGAAGGGGCACATTTAGTTTTAACCGATGTGTCTGCAACGGAGTTACATCCGTCTTTAACGCAAGAGGAATGCCGCCAGAATCAGATTTTTCACTTAGAAAAAAATAGTAAATTTGAATATATGCAAGAACCGTTGATTCCTTTTAAAGGGTCGAATTATGCCGGGAAAATGTCCATTTATATGACGGAAGGAGCGCAAGCGATAGTAGGAGAAACGATTACAGCTGGCAGGGTAGGAAGAGATGAGATATTTGAATATCAATGCTTGAAATCAAGATTCGAAATGTATTGGGATGAGCAATTGCAAGTATGGGATTCTATTCGCCTTAGGCCAGAATCAAATTTAAAAGAAAACGGGGTTTTAGGCGATTTCACTCATATGAGCACATTATGGATATTGTCTGAGCAGATTAAGGCTGAACACTTGCAACATATACAGAATAAGGTTCTTAAAGGCGATGATCTATTAGATGAATATGGCGGGGCAAGCTTTTTGGAAAATAGGGGAATAGTAATTCGAGTACTAGGCCATTCTGTGCAAACGTTGCAAAAGATTCTTAATACCTGTTGGAATTATTTTCGGTTAGAACTTTTTCATATGCAGCCACTTGATTTATTGAAATAAAAGTTTTGCATCCTTCATAAGATATTACCGTAATCGTTGGTTTACGGGTTCGATATGAAAGCAATTCAAATCTAGTTGCGAGGAATCTGCTTGTCAATAAATCTAAAAAAAACTTTCTGCCTAGGGAGAAAGAAAGGCAGAAGGTACCCCTTTGCTCCCCTGCCCCTTCTACATAAATGAAATGTGTATATATGTATTGCAACAAGAGTGTCAGGCGCCTTTAATGGTGCCTGACACTCTTGGTTTGGTTGGGAAGCTAATGGGGTATTTACTTTCATGAGCAAGTTACTTAGCTAGGGGTATTGTAGAAATAAATGAGGGGGAAAGGGATTGATAGCCAACATGTGGTTAAAGAAAAAGTTAATATTGGTTTTCAGTTTGATCGTGGTCTGCTTTTTATCTGCTTGTGCCGAGAAGGAGAAGCTTGCCGACGGATCTGAACTGGTACATAATGATCAATTTGTTTTTGCTGCTTCTGGTGAGTTTAAGCCATTTAGTTATATGAATGATGACCTCACCATGTCAGGCTTTGATATTGAGGTTGGGGAAGCCATTGCAAAAGAATTGGGTCTTAAGCCGGTACAGAAGCGGATCAAATTCAAAGGGATTGTAGAGGGGGTAAAAACAGGACGTGCCGATGCAGCCGTTGCAAGCCACACGATTAATCCAGAACGGAGCGAACATGTTTCCTTCACTACACCTTACTATTACTCTGGACCACAAATTTTCACCAGACCGGACAGTCAAATTAAGACCGTGGACGATTTAGCGGGAAAAGAAGTAGCTGTAGCAAAAGGTTCAACATATGCCGATACAGCCTCTGAGTATACAGACAAAATAAAAACTTATGACAGCGATATCACAGCTTTAGAAGCGTTAAGCAGCGGACGTCATGATGCGGTAATCACAGATTTTGTTACCGGGAAAAATGCTGCAAAGGAAGGGTTTGAGATTAAAGAGCAGCAGTTAATTGAGCGCAGTGAACAAGCAATCGTGCTGCCACAGGATAATCCAAAACTATTGAAGCGAATAAACGAAGCGCTGGAGGAACTCCGAGAAAATGGGACACTAACTCGGATTAGCATGAAATATTTTGGTGAAGACATTACCAGTAAACCGGAATAAATCAATTCGATAGAAAGAAAGGAAGTAGGTACATGCCAAGCTTTTCGCATTTTTTTCAAACACTGATGGAAACAAAAGGTGTATTCATTAAAGCCATGCTTTTAACATTAGAGCTGACAGCTGTTTCAATTTTAATCGGAATTGTTATCGGACTTTTCTTTGCCTTATTAAAAATTTCTAAAATAAAAGTATTAGAACTCATCTCAGACGCATATGTCTATTTGGTCCGAGGAACACCGCTGATCGTTCAAATATTTATCCTCTACTTCGGAATTAGCGGGATTTTCCTCCTTCCTGATTTCTGGGCTGCTTCACTTGCTCTCGCATTCCATAATGGAGCCTATATTTCCGAAATCCTTCGAGGGGCTATTCAGGCAGTCGATAATGGTCAGATGGAGGCAGGACGCTCATTAGGAATGACAAAAACACTGACATTAAGGAGAATTATTCTTCCGCAGGCATTCCGACGGGCACTGCCTCCTTTAGGCAACCAATTTATCATCAGTTTAAAAGATTCTTCGTTAGCCGCATTTATCTCCATGAATGAGTTGTTTAATGTGGCGACAACACTAGGGTCTAATAATTTTGACGAAATGACCTATTTACTCATTGTAGCAGTCTACTATTTATTACTAGTGGCACTGTTGACATTCATAGTGAACCGATTTGAACAGAAGTTAGCAGTAAGTGACAGATAGGAGGAGAGGACAATGGACACAAAGGAAATGATTAAAGTAAATCAATTGAATAAATCATTTGGAGACTTACATGTATTAAAAAATATCGATATGACAGTTTTCGAGAGCGATGTTGTTTGTTTAATAGGAGCGAGCGGCTCAGGGAAAAGTACTCTCCTTCGCTGTTTGAACTTTTTAGAAAAAAAGGATAGCGGCAATATTATTATTGAAGGAAATGAAGTCGATCCAGCTACCGATAACCTCAATAAGATTAGAGAAAAGGTAGGAATGGTGTTTCAGCATTTCAACTTATTTCCACACAAAACCGTTTTAGAGAATATTATCGAAGCACCCATCATGGTAAAGGGCGTTGACAAAAAGGAGGCTATCTCAAAAGCAAGACAATTACTGGATAAGGTAGGCTTGGAGGATAAGTCAGATGTATATCCAAGTAAATTATCAGGCGGGCAAAAGCAACGGGTTGCGATTGCTAGAGCACTTGCGATGGAACCGGACATTATGCTATTTGATGAGCCAACATCGGCACTCGACCCCGAGCTTGTGGGAGAGGTTTTAGCAACCATGAAGGAATTGGCTCAAGATGGAATGACAATGGTTGTTGTCACACATGAAATGGAATTTGCTAGAGAAGTAGCGGATTGGATTGTGTATATGAACGATGGGAAAATTATCGAGCGCGGCAAACCTGAGCAATTTTTCAACCATCCGAAAGAGGAGCGGACGCAGGAGTTTTTAAAATCGACAACTCTGAAATAAAATTATGAGGTCCTGTCTATATGTTTAGGCAGGACCTCGTGTTTATTTTAGGCGGTACCAACGCTAGTAAATAGTAAAGGAGATGTATCTAGATTAGAAAAGAGATAATTAGTTACCGAGTGGAGTATGCATAGACAATTATTGTAATTATGACACGTGTCATAATTTTTTTCATACAGGTGTGAATATATCCTCATTCTTTCTTAAGTTATTATTTAAATACAAACATTCACGAAAGGAAGAGAGTGAGGATAATGGAGAGTAAAGGGAGAATTCGTTTGCTTGATATTTTGCGGGGGATTGCTGTATTAGGGACATTGGGAACGAATATATGGATCTTTGGACACTTGGGTGATTTAACTTATATTACGACATTTAACTACTCTGGCTGGTGGGAAACAGAAGATCTGTTCAGGATGATTGTACTGTTCTTGGTCAACGGAAAGCTGCTAGGGTTGTTAACGATAATGTTTGGAGTTGGGATGGAGCTGAAGTATCAGCAAGCTATAAGACAAGGAAAAGCTTGGCCTAGAGTATATATATGGACGGCCATTTTCTTAATCATTGAAGGATTCATCCATTATACATTGGTTATGGAATATGACATTTTAATGAGTTATGGAGTGACAGCAATTTTTGTAGTGTTCATTATTAAACGTGGAGAACGTTTTATTAAGAGAATAATGATTATTATTGGGAGTGTTCATGCAGCTGTTATATTGTTTTTGTTGGCAGTAGGCTTGCTCGCGAATATATCGGTAGGAAGTTTTGGAGATGTAGTTAGTCTCTATCATGGAGGAAGCTGGCTGGAGCAAGTTCAATATCGCCTAAGTAATTTTTTGCCACTTAGAATTGAGGCCATTTTTATTATACCTATGAACATTTTTTTATTTTTACTCGGAGTTCTGCTCATGCGTTCTGGAGTTTTCTCTCCTGATGAGGATGGAAAGAGACAGCGCAATAAGCTCTTTAAATTAGGTATCTTTCTTGGATTGCCTTTAAATATGCTTATTTTTATCCCAGGAGGCGCTTTTGATTTACCAGTCCGTTATTTGTTCGCTCCATTATTATCGCTGGGCTATATTTCATTTATTTCAATCATGGTAGAATATTGTAAGTGGGAATGGCTTTGGCGCAGCCTTGAAAATGTCGGAAAAATGTCTCTTAGCTGTTATTTGATGCAAAATATTATAAGCTCTATTATCTTTTATGGATGGGGATTAGCTTTAGGCGGAAAAGCAGGTTCATTGACGATCATAATGCTAATTTTAATTATTTCATTATTGCAAATTTTGTTCGCTGCCATTTGGCTTCGTACTTTTAGGGCTGGCCCAATGGAATTTATTCGTCAGCGTACAGTAAAGGCTCTCATATCTCACTAATTGAAGGGAGAAGTAATGATAAATAAATTATATCCTAGGGATCAAATTAGAAACTATTTGCTTATCGATGTGATATCCATTGTATTTTTCTGCTATATCGTTTTGCGTTCAGGAACTATTTTCGGTTTTTGGGGAAATCTCTTTTTGCTCTTGGTATTCCTTGTTTCGTTTTATATTGGACTCTGGTACAAGGATTGGCGTTTACTTGCCGCTGTTTTGCTCGGGCTTTCAATCATTACTTTATTTGGTGTTTTAGTATCACCTTCAATCTTACTATTTGGTTTTATATTTGCTGATTTGATTGGAAGGTCAAAGTCAAAGGTACACATTATGATAGGGATAATGGCAATTGCTGCTATGTTTCTCATTGTTTATTGGAAAGGCACAGGCAATTTATTTAAGCAAGACTATTGGATATTGCTCCCAATTTTAATTCTGCAATTAACTTTCCCTATCTTGATTTACATTAAAGAAAAGGCAAAAGGCTTACAAGGCGAACTAGATGCAGCAAATATACAAATTGAAAAGTATATTCAGCAGGAGGAAAGGCAGCGGATAGCAAGGGATCTTCACGATACTCTTGGGCAAACGTTAACAATGATTAAATTAAAAAGTGAATTAACTTCTAGATTAATAAACAACGATTCCACCCGAGCCAAGCAAGAATTGGAAGATATACTAATGATGACAAGGAGGGCCTTAAATCAGGTAAGAGAGGCTGTTTCGGAGATGAAATTTATCTCTTTGGAGAGCGAAATAGAGAATTCTCAAAAGTTAATGGAAGCAATAGGCATCGAGTTGGAAATAGCAAAAAAGGAACTTCCGCTATTACCAAGTGTGGCACAGACGATGATTGCTCTTTCTATTCGTGAAGCGATGACGAATATAATTAAGCACAGTAAAGCAAGTCAATGCACATTAAAGTTCGAAATAATCGACAACATGTTTAATATACAAATAATAGATAACGGGATTGGGCTAAAAAGGAAAGAGATTGGAAATGGCATTCAGTCGATGAAAGAGCGGATGAGTGCTGTTCAAGGAACAGCGATGATAAAGGGTTTAAGCAGCGGTGGGACCAATGTTACTCTGAGTCTTCCAATCTTTCAAATGGAAAGGGGGAATCTTGCTTTATGATACGAGTAGTTATTGCAGAAGACCAGCAAATGCTGCGTGGAGCACTATCTGCATTATTAAAATTTGAAGCAGATATAGAAGTGTTGGCAGAAGTATCCGATGGGAAAAAAGCTTGGGAAGTGATTCAAAGTAAACGGCCAGACGTATGTTTATTGGATATAGAAATGCCTTTTATCAATGGTCTTGAATTGGCGGAGAAAATAAGAAATGCTAAATATCCTTGTAAAGTTATCATTGTTACCACTTTTGCACGTCCCGGATATTTACAAAAGGCGATGGATGCTAAAGTAGATGGCTATTTATTAAAAGATGAGCCAATTGATTACCTTATTGAGTCGATTCGAAAAGTCATAAAGGGAGAGCAGGTGATTAGTATGGATCTTGCGGCAACCCTCTTTATGAAAGAAGATAATCCATTAAGCGAGCGTGAAACAGAGGTATTGCGTCTTGCAAAGGACGGTTTAACAACAAGTCAAATTAGCAATGTCCTATTCTTAACAAAAGGTACCGTGCGTAACTATCTATCCTCCGCGATTCAGAAACTTGAGTCCGAATCAAGACAGCAAGCCGTAAATATTGCTAGTGATAAAGGGTGGATTTAAAAATAGCGCAATAATTTGTTAAATAGATCTCCTAGGGAAGCGATAGATGAAGATTTATGATAAAAATTTTCAATTCAATCCTCAAAAATGAACATATACTATTAAGATAAATTATAAAGGTAAGCTATTAAGGCTTACATATTATTTTGTTAATGAATTACAGACAAAAATAGTGCACTTGTTACCTGCTGTTGGAACTTATATTAATTGTCACGTGTTGTAAGGCCGCCTCTAGTAAAAGACTATATTTAGGTGGCAATGCTTTGGAAGGTCCCCCAATTTTCTTGCCTTGCAAACTGTGGGTAAGTGGACATAAAGTTTATAATGATAGGAGCTTGATCTAAACAAGGATATGTTTTGAAAAGAGACCTATCACCATATTTTATAGCATTTATTGCAAGTGGTAATTCGCGTCTAAATATTTCATCTCGTTTTGCAGAAGAAGACATCGGAATTTCTCCTTGATCTACGTATAAATAAACATCAAAGAATAAAGAAGTTCCATATTGTTTCCACTCTCCCAAAACTTCATCCCTCAAAGGATTGATTTCCCCCCAGGCATAATCTATTCCGATGTTTAAAAATAGTTCTCCAGTTAAATCGGAGTGAGTTAGTGTATAGCGCCTTGGAATAACGGGTTCGGTAGCAGCAGTACCTTCCATAAATTCCACAGATAGTTTTTCTGGATAAAAAGTGCTCAAATAATCAACTCCCATCGTTTTTTTATCATTATGCTGATGGTCGTTGGTCTGTTAATAATAGGACCTCTAGCTAATTACAAATTAGTCTGTAAAACAGAGGGGCAAAGAATTGTCGCTCCGTTTTCCTGTTATCTATTTCGTTTAGTAAGGGGAGTATGGATATGGCGGGTAATATAACCAAAATCAGGTCCTGAAGCCAATAGAGCGCCAATTAAAGTATCAACACAAAACAATGATCTTAAAGGGAGTGGTTTGGGCTGGAATGCTAAATGTGGCACTTCCATATTCAACAAGCAGATTTCGGTTTGCAGGATCCAACGTGAAGGGTTGATCGTTTTGTAATAGTATCGGAGTAAAACTAGAAATATTCAATTGTAGTTGACCATCACTACTCACCAGCTGGCTGTTAAAATAGTCTACCTTAACATTTTGATAAGCGTTATCTTTTACGATTACGAGGGCTTGATATTGTGGCGGGTAAATAAGAATGACAGGTACATTGACATCATAAAAACCAGTTACACGGTCTCCAACTGAAACCATAACATGGTCTAGAAAATAGGTTGTTGGACTAATCACAAAATTTACTATTGAACCATCTTCACTTAATAAGGACATTAATTTAAAACACCCTTTTAATTCCTCATCAGAACCTACTGAATAATCTTGAATCGAGGTAACCGTACCAGAGAAAGAACCGTATTTTTTCATTTTTTTCCTCCATTTTAATCAATCATTAATGTAATTCAATAATCCGGAAAGTTCGAGAGCGCTGAACGTCCATTTTTAAAATGGAAATTCAGCTGGCCTAATAAATATTATGATGAAGAGGATTAGATGTTCCTTAATAAAGTTAGCAAGACTATTAGGATAAACATCCCGGAAGAACAGAATCTGAGAATCCTGTTAATTGACGGTCCCGCAGTTCTAGGCTGGGATGTCTTTAGGTTAATGGATGAACAAAACTCAATGAGACATCTAAGCGAGCAATTAGAGGATTTGCAAAAACAAGGATATTTAAAACCATTATCTATTGGGGTTATGACCCATTTTCTATCGGGAGCAATGAATGAAGCAGCTCTTTGGATGGCAGAAAATCCAGATGATGAAAACTTGTTAGAAGATATTATGGCTACGATTACAACATTATTGGAGGGACTAAAAAAATAAGTAATAATCTACCATCAGTAAAATCAATTAACCTTGCGTAGCCTGCTATTCTAGATTAAAACTATAACTTTTTTCATTGAAGTTCCAGATAGTGAAACTCAGTCCACGTTTTTTGATTTAAATAAATAAACTATCTATACTCTTTGAAGAACGAGGCAATCCAAACGGAAATAGAATTTCTCGTCAACATTTAATATTTGGAGGTCAACACAATGAAAGTAGCAGCAATCGTAGGAAGTATTCGTAAAGATTCATATAATTTACAACTGGCAAAACACGTTCAAAAACGTTATGCAGGTCAATTTGAAGTCGAGATTTTAGACTTGGCTTCATTGCCAATGTACAACCAAGATATCGAATTAGATGCACCACAAGAAGTTCTTGATTTCAAAGCGAAAGTCAAAGAAGCAGATGCCGTACTTTGGGTAACACCCGAATACAATTCGACAATTCCGGGTGTGTTAGGAAATGCAATTGATTGGTTAAGCCGAGTAGATCAAGTAATGCATGGTAAACCATCTATTATTATGGGGTCTTCAATGGGTATTTTAGGTTCAGTCAAAGCGCAGATGCACTTAAGAGATATCCTATTTGCGGGTGGATTAAATTCTCCAGTCTTTGGCGGAAATGAAGTATATGTAGGCGCAGTACACGAGAAATTTGACACTGAAGGAAACTTAACAGACGAAGCAACGAACGCTTTCTTAGATGATGTCATTGCAAAATTCCAAGAATGGGTAAAGCCATACATTAAACAATATGCTTAATTAGGGACAGAGGGACAGGCACCATGACCCATAAACTAGTCGGGACGAGGTGCCTGTCCCCTTGTACCACTTATTTCCTCACAACAGGGATCCACATTTCACCATATACTAAGCCATTTCTTTGCCCCATCACAACAGCTGCATTTGGTCCACCAACATAGGCTACATTATTTGCTTCTGGCAAGACTTCACCAAAGGCAATGCCAGTAAGCTTGTTACTCAACTCTTCATCCGTATTTGCTTCCCCTTTAACTACTACATACTCCCCTTTAGGAAATTGGATAACTCTTGATGCTTCTGGTAAGGATTCCTCTGTCATAACGCCAGCATAATGCATCATCTTGTTATTTACTGCTTCGTTGACGACAAAAATGGAGTCATTTGTGGCGATAGCTTTTAACGCATCAAGCCTTCCATCCTCTTTGACTGCATGCCAAAAATCTGCCTTTTCCTTGTTTATGCCAGCATAGTCTGTGTAATCACTTTTAAGCTCCGTACCAATCCCTAAAACGGTAAATCCGTCTTTTTCTTCTAATGTATAATCTGCCATATTAAAAATCATCCTTTGCTTTAAAATTATCAAATGTCTTGTATCCTTCACTTGATAGATATATGATACCCTTAAATCATGTCAAATAATGATACTGTTTAGGAGACGCCAATGAAGAAAGTTGAACGGATCAATGTCATCATGCGGTATATTAACAACCGCGCCCATTTTACGATTTCTGAAATCATGCAGGAATTTAATATCTCTCGTTCGACAGCAATTCGAGATATCAGAGAAATTGAGGCATTGGGAATGCCGCTTGTCGCTGAGGTTGGAAGGGATGGGGGTTATTCTGTCATGAACAACTCTGTCCTTCCCAATGTTCGCTTTACCGATAATGAGATCAAAGCTCTTTTTATCGCCTTTATGGCCACAAGAAATCAGCAGCTTCCCTATTTAAAGAGTCGTCACTCTTTAGCTGAAAAATTACTAGGCCTCCTTTCGGAGAACCAGCAAGAGACCCTAGTTCTTTTAAATCAAATCCTACTTTTTGAAGGGACGAATCCACATAATCCCAACCTGCTTGATCTGTCAGATCTCCCACACCCTATGTTGGAAAAACTCATTCAAATTCTCCTTTTAGATCGCTATTTAGTGATCACCATCAAAGAAGAGAATGAAATTAAGTCTTATGCTATTTATCTTTTGCACCTTCATCGTGAAAAAAGCCTTTGGTTGATTGAAGGCTTTGATTTAAAGGAAGAAAAGAGACGGATTTTCCCTGTCGACAATCTCACTAATGTGGAACTCTACCCGAAGAAAAAAAGACTAGGCAGGAATAGGATTATAGAAAAACTAAGAGAGAAGGAAGAAGTTACCAACCTTGTCATAGAACTTGGTCCAAAGGCTATTGCCCAATTTAATAAATACCATCCTTTAAAATTATCCATTTCCTATACGAATCCTTACCAAACGACAGCCATTCTAAAGACTTTTATCAATGTGAATAATCCCGAGGAATTGAGCGAAATAACAAATTGGGTCCTTTTCCTAGGTAAGGATGTCAAGGTCAGGGAAATGCCGGACGAGGTCTTGGAAGTGTTACGAGAGAGATTATCCTTATATTGCCCATGAGGAGCAGGAGTTAAAACACATATCTTTAAACCTTATTAATTGAATTGTTTTAATTACAACCGGATGGGTATACTATCACTGCCCCAAACAGCAGTCATTGGAAATTAAAATTTGATAAAGATTCTTACCAAGAAGCGAGAAAATATAAAGTGATATTATAGTTCCGGAGAATCTTTAAGTGCCTAACTTATTAATGGATTTTTCGGGAAAATACAATTATATTCTCATCTGAGGATAGACAGATAAAATGTTGGAGGGTTTTAGTATGAAACATTTCACAGAAGAAGAAAAGATAAAGATTTTATCTGACATAATAGCGATTAAATCTATTAATGAAAACGAAATCGAAGTGGCAAATTACTTGAAAGATTTATTTGCTGAATATGGCATTGAATCTAAAATTGTTCCAGTTACAGACACTCGTGTTAACTTAGTGGCTGAAGTTGGAAGCGGGAGTCCAGTCATTGGCGTTTCTGGTCATATGGATGTCGTTTCTCCTGGGGATGAAAGCGAGTGGACAACGGATCCGTTCACATTGACAGAAAGAGACGGCAAATTATACGGACGTGGAACAAATGACATGAAAGCAGGTTTAGTAAACCTTGCATTAGTGATGATTGAACTCAAGGAAAATAATGAACTAAAAAATGGTACCGTCCGTTTTATGGCAACGACTGGTGAAGAAGTCGGTGGCGCAGGTTCTAAAAAATTATACGAAGAAGGCTATATGGACGATGTAGATTATCTTTGGGTAGCTGAACCTTCTCATGACACGATTATTTACTCTCACAAAGGATCACTTAACTTGCGTGTAACGTCTATTGGTGAAGCAGCACACAGCTCTATGCCTGACCAAGGTTATAACGCGATTAATCCATTGATGGAATATCTGTTAGAAGTAGACGGGAAATTGAATGGCGATGATCGTAAAAATGAAGTTCTGGATAAATTGGTTATGAGTACAACTATTTTTAATGCAGGGAACCAAGTAAACTCAGTTCCAGAAAAAGCTGTAGCTGAAATAAACGTACGTACTATTCCAGAATTTGATAACGATGAAGTGATTGACCTATTCAACAAAACAGCTGACAAATACAATAAAGAAGGCTCTAATATTGATGTTGAAGTGACAATGTCATTACCAAGTGTTTTCACTTCAGGACAATCTGAAATGGTTGATCTTGCTAAAGAACTCGGTAAAAAATACTTAGATTTGGAAATCTCCGTTAAAGGTTCGCCAGGGGTGACGGATGCATCAAACTTATTACGAGGTAAAGATGATAACTTCCCATTCATGATGTTTGGTCCAGGCGAAACAAAAATGGCACACAAAACAGATGAATATGTCTATAAAGATTACTACTTTGCATTCTTCGATATTTATAAAGCGTTAATTTTAGGATTATCGAAATAAAGAGGGATTTATTAAACAATATAGAGGTGGCAACCATTTTTGGTGGTCATCTCTTTTTGATTTGGCTTTTTCGAATAAGATTGATGAAAAATTTTACACAGAGAGATTCGATTTCCAAATACCACAATAACAATTATTACCTAATAAATGGGCGTGCTTCCATTCTATTCCAGAACCGTATATTTAGAATAATGAAGTATAATGCTTATTTAAGTTTATTTATTTTGGTTGTTAAATTGCCAAATCATTGATTCGTACAGTGTTTGAGTGCTGTTTTCAGGACTTTTGGCGCGTTACTAATTCCGTGGTTTTTATTATTGTTTTGTAATAAACCGTTCATACTAGCGTAATAGTTTTTCTCTATACTAAGGGACTTGGTAGGCTAGTAAGCGAGATGACAATACGAATTACTTTACTACTAATAGATTAATACATAGTAAGGGAGAAACTAGAATGAAAAAAAGAATTAGTACAATTTTTTTGACAGCACTAATCATTATGTCTTCGTTAGTAAATCCTGCTAATGCGATGAACGGTGGAACGGAAGGGATTAACCCCTGGATGAATACCAAGTTGTCTGCTGAGGAGCGCACCGAGCTGCTTCTCGATGAGATGACGATGGAACAGAAAATCCAACAAATCGCCATTTCCCGTTTCAATGAGAACGACACCGGTGAGACGGTTGTCATCAACAAGGGAGGTACTAGTAAGTACCAGAACGGTGAATTCGCTCCCGAGGGTACTTTGCCTGGGTGTGAGTGGCAGGACACTGGCCGTCAAATCCGTGGGATTGAGGACCTGGGTATTCCCACAATCCGTATGACAAACGGTGGTACGGGCGTAAAAGGTGGATCGTGTGGCAATGACCCGATAGCGACGGGACTTCCTTCCACACCAGCGCTGGCCGCAACTTTCGACCGAGGGTTGAACTATGATGCAGGCCGAATTCTCGGCGAAGAGACTCGTGCCTTCGCACATCACGTGTTGCTTGGACCGGGCATGAACCTTATTCGTCACCCGTACGGTGGCCGTAACTATGAGTACTTCAGTGAGGACCCATACTTGACGGGTATCCTGGCGACTCAGCAGGTCAAGGGCATCCAGGACCAGGGTGTCCAGGCACAGCTTAAGCACTTGGCCGGCAACGAGCAAGAGACTGAGCGATGGACGATGGGTGTTCAGGTTCCCTCAAAGGCTATGAACGAACTGTACATGCTACCTTTCGAGATGACCGTCAAGGATGCTGATCCAGCCTCCGTGATGTGCTCATTCCCGGATGTTAACGGCACTTATGCTTGTGATAGCTCTGAATTGCTTCAAGATGCACTAAGGGACAACTGGGGCTTTGATGGTTACGTTATGAGTGACCGTCGCGCGGTTCACGACACGGTTGCAGCCATCAAGGCGGGCATGAATGTCGAGCTCGACTGGGCACCGCAGTACTATACTCAAGAAATAATCCAGGATGCACTTGATTCAGGTGAGGTAACCGAGGACGACATCGACAATCTTCTTCGTCCGCGCTACATTAAGATGATCGAGTATGGCCACATGGATGAGCCTTACGACGAGTTCCTGCCGGAGATCGTTGATCCGATTGCTAATGGTGCTAGCGCACGGAAGATGGCAGAGGAAGGGTCTGTGCTATTAAAGAACGATAACGACTTCCTGCCGCTGGACGGTGAGCCGGAGTCAATCGCACTAATCGGTCTTGAATGGTTTGCTGGTGAGGCAAAGATGTCTCCGCGCTCTGTTCGGGACAATAACGAGAACGTAGAAACTCCTTACACGGTTACTCCGCAAGAAGGACTAGAGAACGTTATCGAGGAACTAGGCTATGACACTGAAGTAACATACAACGATGGCCGTGACCCGGAGGCCGCTGCTAAGCTGGCTGCTGAGTCCGACGTCGTGCTTCTCATGATCGGCGACAACCCGCATGAGACTGTGGACCGCGATACCCTTGGCTTTCCGGCTATCGACCTTGACGAACACAAGGACCGAGAAGACTGGGTGGAGCAAGAGCCACTAATCGATGCGGTTCTGAAGGCAAATGCGGAGAATACCGCTGTAGTTCTGAAGACTTCCGGTACGGTGCTTATGCCGTGGTTGGATGAGGTACCAGCAGTACTTGAAGCTTGGTTCCCAGGCATGGAGGATGGAAATGCTGTGGCCAACTTGCTTTACGGTAAAGTTAATCCTTCCGGTAAGCTACCTATGACATTCGGTGCGACAGAGCGAGAAGCTGCCTTCGCGACAGAAGAGCAATTCCCTGGAACGCGTCAAGATACTGGCAAGCCAGGTGGACCAGGTCCATACGGTGATGGTTCCGACCAACTAATTGCCAAGTACACTGAGGGTCTAGAGATGGGCTACCGCTGGTATGAAGCAAACGATGTGAAGCCAGTCTTCCCATTCGGGTACGGTCTATCGTATACAACTTTTGAGTATGATGACCTTAAGGTGAAAAAGGTACGCGGTGAAGGTAATTCGAAAGGCAAAGGCAATAACGGCTCGTTGTCCGGTATTGACGTGTCCTTCACCATCACGAACACTGGTGATGTTGCCGGAAAAGAAGCGGCACAGGTCTACCTGACACTGCCGGACGAGGCAGGACAGCCAACCAAACGTCTTGTCAACTTCGAGAAGGTTGATCTTAAGCCGGGTGAGAGTCAACGCGTGACCGTGAGAATTAACCAGGCTGACTCTAACCACCCGTTCTCTTATTTCATTCCGGAAGAACCGGACAACCTAGCGAACTGGGCTGATGGCGATTGGGCTACTGTTGATGGAAAATACCGCGTACATGTCGGTGGTTCTTCAGCAGACACTCCATTGGAAAAAGATATCCCGTTGAACTTCAAACTTAACAAAGACAACGGTAAAGACAACAACAAAGGTAATAACAATGGTAACAAAGGCAACAACAAAGGTAACAACAATGGCAACAGCCAATGATAACAGCAATGGCAGGGGGAACTCTAATCGGTAGTCCCCTGGCCATGGAATGACGCCTGACGACCCTGTAGGGGGCATCGGGGCATCCTGAAGGCGGTGAGCGAGTTGGCTCACCGCCTTTCTCGTCTCCTTCATGTGTGACGGGGGATGAAAAGAGTGCAGAAAGGAAGTAAGAAGTCTGATGAAGGAATATGTTCAAAACAGCCGGCGAGGGCTGGCGCATACATGGTGGGTGGTTTTTGTCCTGTTGGTCCTCTTGACCGCATGCACCGTCGAGGAATCCGACGGGCTGGTCGAAAACGATGAAGCCGTAGAACCCATACCATCTAAGAGTGATGAAGCCATAGAACCCGCACCGTCCGAGAGTGATGAAGCCGTAGAGCCCGCACCGTCCAAGAATGATGAAGCAGTGGAACCTACTCCGTCCGAACAAGGCGACTGGCAGCTTCCTGGCTTAGTGGACAGGACCGGCGCGCCAATCGAGGTGCCGAAACCGGGTCCGGCCACGGGCAGGACCCTGGATGTTACGGACTTTGGGGCAAATCCGAATCCGGACTCAGACGACGACGCAGCAGCTATCCGAGCTGCTCTGGACGCGGCTGAACCGGGTGACGAAGTCCGGCTGCCAGCCGGTACGTATGACCTGCGTTCCACTGACCCGGACGACGAGTCGGCGAACATCGTGCTGCACAGCGGCGTGGACCTGCGCGGTGAAGGCCAGGAGAATACCGTACTGCTGACCTCCCTTGACGGAGAGGATGACAGCCGGGTGATCCGCGGCTCCGGCATTCACGACGTCATCGTCGCTAACTTCACCATCACCTCCCGTCATGAGGGTCCACTTGGCGACGACCCCGACGACGGCGACGCAAGTGGCGGCCCGATGTACGGGATCTACCTTGGAGCTCACGAAGGGCAGGCCAGCTCTCAGGTCCTAGTGGAGAACCTGGGCATCCGCAGGTTCGAGCGCCACGGCATTTCAGTCAAGGCAAGCCGTGAAGTGACCCTCTCTGGAAACTACATTAGTGAGGCCACAGCCGTTGGTCCTGGAGGACAGGGCTACGGCATTGCTATTGAGGGCTCAGCGGACCAGCATGATCCAAATGCTGCCAACGATTCCAGGCACAACGTCGTCATCGGCAATACCTTCGATGGCAGGCATCTGCGGCACGCCATTTTGCTGCAGTTCCCCACGCACAACAATCTCGTTGCGGAGAATACCATCGTCGGAAGCCATCTCGACGCTATCGACCTGCACGGCGAGGGTGAATACCTGAACGAGGTCCGGGATAACACGGTCATCGGCGGTCAGCGGGCAGGCATTGCACTGGGCAATTCCGGCGGGTCCAAGAACAAGCACGACGCCTCAGGACCTGGAAACTGGGTCCACTCCAACGACCTAATTGGAAACGGTCAGGGAATCCTCGTCATCCTGGGTACTCCTGACACCCTCATCGAGGACAATAGGATTACAGCCGGGGAGGATTCGAAGACCGGCATCGAGGTCCGCAATGGGCCGGGCACGGAGTTGCACGGTAACCACATAACTGGAGGGACTGACGGGTTCTGGGCTATCCGTCTTAAAGAGGATAGCGGTACTGATGGACGGGGCACAGGAATTCCCTCTGGCGTCAGAATCGAGTCCAACGTTATTCGACAGGCTACCAATGGCATCAGAATTGATGCAGGAAAGGACCTTAACTTGGTGGGAAATGTCGTCGACGGCGTCGACGGAGCTAAGCTAAGGGTTGCCGACGGAATCAGCGATGTGAAAGTTGTTGAGTAACTAGTAAATCTTATTCTAATTTCTATAATTAACCCAGCCTTCATCAAAAAGAGGGCTGGGTTCTTTCTAATAAGTTCACTCATTTTCGAACATAAACCATATTTAATAAATTCACTTACCACTTATTCAATATTTATAAAAAAAGAAAGCACCTAATTGAAATCAAATTATTATTTCTTTAGTCGTTTACTGGCAGAATTACGTTCTATAGTAATAGGGATATGGTTCAATGCCTTTCCTAAGCCATAGTGAGGCATATTTACAGAAATAGATTCATAATGACCCTTACTTACTTGAAACGTTTCATGGTAAATTCCAACCGCATCATTGTTACGTGTTTTTTGATTGAAATTTTTCCAAGCTTTAAGATGCTTTTCACTTTTAGCATAAGCAAGCAAATCTTCAATTGAACGCCAATATTGGATCATGGCAGTGGTTCTGAATCCGAAGTAACTTTCCATTGATAAAAACCCTAGTTCCTCTTTGTTCATATAAAGTTCTTTAATCATTCCAGGCATTGCATTAAAAACTGGTAACCACTTATGAATCGCAATTCGCTTGTTCACTCTCATCCCAATTATGAAAATGATAATATCCTCCGAATTATCAACTGTGTAACGCCCATTAAAAATTTGGTTGGCCATCATTAATCCTCCTCAGCGGAAAGTTTATCAAGAGTATAATCGCACCATTCGATCGCAGCCTTTGTTATTCTTTTTCCATAATCTAATGTAAACAACCAATAAATTGAATCATCATTGTCATCATTGTGATTGATAATAGCCTGTTCAATCGATACATAGGTATGATAACGTCCTTCAAGATTTTGCTTGTAATCCTGTAGGAGCAAGATCTTACTTTCTTTCGCCTGAAAGCGACCAAAAAATAATTTAAGTAAAATTTCGTTTCGCTCAATTGGTAAATGTTCAACTGGCTGCTTCAACCAATTTTTAAGTATTTCCATTCCTTTTGATGTAAGAAAGTACTCATTTTTATCTGGTTTTCCTGGACTAGATGACGCACGAACTTCCGCTAATTCCTCTTGTACAATTAGTTTGAGAGTTGGATATATTTGTCCATAACTGATTTTCCAAAAATGATTTAAGCTTCGATCAATAAACTGCTTAATGGCATATCCAGATTTACACTCAGTAGTTAAGATACCTAATATTGCATAAGTTGTATCGTTATATTTTTTCAGTTTGCTCACACCTATCTAAAGGATATATATCATTTAGATATAAATTATCAGATATTAGCGAGAAAGGCAAGTGTATTTTCTGAAAAATGGAAATAAAATAACTTTAGAGGAAAAGTCAACCCCGCAATTTAGATAAGCTGCGGGGGAACCTTACCATAAGTAAATAAGAATTTTAAGCCAATAAAAATAACCATCCAGGATTCATGTGTAATCTGATGGGATAAAGTATGATATCATCTCTAAGTATGATATCATCTCAAAAAACAACCCACTCATAAAAAAATTGAGTCTAATATTAAAGAAACTCATTAAATTTCATGAGGAAACCGACGATTAAAGAATTAGAAGCATACGCTATTGACTGGAAAGGCTGGCAGACATATGCCACTTTTTTATCTATGGAGGTCTTTATATGACAACAACAAGTAAATTAGATTATCAATCGCCAGTAGGTATAATAGAAATAATCGGCAATCAAGAGGCAATCCACTCAATTTTATTCTCTGAAAAGGATAAACTGGAGAATTTTCTACATGCTGACACTCCTCAGGTATTAGAGGAATGCTATAACCAGCTTGAGGAATATTTCCATGGCAAGCGCCGTGACTTTTCTTTCTCATATGAAGTTGAAGGGACGGACTTTCAAAAAAACGTATGGAAAGCCTTAACGGATATTCCTTATGCAGAAACAGGGTCCTACAAGGATATTGCCGTTTCCATTGGGAATGAAAAAGCGATTAGAGCGGTAGGAAGTGCAAATGGGAAAAATAAGTTAAGCATTATTATTCCCTGTCACAGGATAATTGGTTCTAATGGGAAATTAACTGGTTATGCAGGCGGTCTGTGGAGAAAAGAATGGCTGCTTGAACATGAGAAAACGTATGAAAAGGAATTGTTTAATAATAGCACCTCTCTTATTTGATGAAGTGGTGCTGTTTTTTATTTTACATTATGAGTAAACAACAGCTATTTTACTAAAAATATAAAAAAGAAAGGTGGCAGCAATTTATGCACGAAATTAATAAAATAGGGAAGCATTTTTGGTACAGCACTGCAATATCGTTGACAGACCGGCCTATTCTCGGAATGGTGGTTGGAAATAACAAAACATTAATGATCGATGCAGGAAACTCGGAAGATCATGCGAAATATTTTCTAAACGAACTTTTAAAAAGAGAGGTCCCAAATCCTGATATGGTTGTTCTTACTCATTGGCATTGGGATCATATCTTTGGACTTGCAGCATTGCCTAATACAGTTTCGATTGCTTCCAGCGAAACAAAGAAATCAATGGAAAAGCTGATCCCTTTTTCATGGTCAGACGATGCATTGGATGAGCGAGTGAAGGAAGGAATAGAAATTGAATTTTGTGCGAATGCAATTAAAGAGGAATTCAAAGACCACCGCGATATTACGATTGTCTTGCCAGATTTAACTTTTGAGAAACGGGTGGAATTAGACCTTGGCGGGGTAACCTGTATCGTACAGTACGTTGGAGGGGATCACGCGGCAGACTCAGTAATCGTGTATATTAAAGAAGATAAGATTCTCTTCCTTGCTGACTGTATTTATCCAAATATGTATGCCGAAAAAGAAAACTATACAATTAAGGAAACACTGCGGTTATTAGATGAATTAGAATCATTTGATGCAGATACATATATACCTTCGCATCAAAAGCCGATATCCAAAGATGAATTTAATCAGGAAGCAGACAAGCTTAGAGCCATTGCGAAATATACAGATAGTTGCGGTGGAGATAAACAGAAAATAATCGAGGAATACGGGAAATACGTAAACAGAGAACTTACAGAAGACGAAAGGGTAATAATCACCGACTTTGTAAATGGTTATTAAATCGTGTTTAGCGGGAGATTATTATTCGATGAGGAAAATTAGCAAGAGGCAGTGGTTCGCCCCACTGCCTTTTTTAAGTAGTTATGATAATATAATTTTTGCTTTAGCGCGTCTTATAAAACGAGACTAACGATGATACCTGAAAGGATGCTTACAAGTGTAGCACCGTATAATAGCTTCAATCCAAAACTTGCGACGACATTCCCTTGCTCTGCGTTCAGACCTTTAACAGCCCCGGTAATAATGCCAATCGATGAGAAGTTGGCGAACGATACAAGGAACACAGAAAGAATCCCAAGTGTACGGGAACTGAATTCTTGGCTGCCACCGGATAAATCCAACATCGCGACAAATTCATTGGTCACTAGCTTAGTTGCCATAATCTCCCCGGCACTAACTGCCTCTGATAAAGGAATTCCCATTAACAGTGCAACTGGAGCAAATAGATAACCTAATAGATGCTGGAAGGAAATGCTGAATATTAGTTCAAACACGTGATTGATGGCTGCCATTAAAGCAATGAACCCAATCAGCATGGCACCAACGATAACTGCAACCTTAAAACCATCAAGGATATACTCCCCGAGCATTTCAAAAAACGATTGTTTTCTTTGATCCTTTATTTCTAACATATCTTCCTCTGGTTTTACCTCGTACGGATTAATAATCGAGGCTATGATAAAACCGCCAAATAAATTTAATACTAATGCTGTGACAACATATTCCGGTTCGAGCATTGTCATATAAGCAGCAACGATGGACATTGATACAGTCGACATTGCCGAAGCACAAAGCGTATACATACGCTGTTTCGAAAGCAGGCCGAGTTGTTTCTTTAACGTGATGAAAACCTCGGATTGTCCGACCATCAACGAAGCAACTGCATTATATGATTCAATGGTACCCATCCCATTCACTTTGCTTAACAGCCATCCAATTCCCTTCATAAGAAACGGCAGAATTCTCAGGTACTGGAGTATACCAATTAATACAGAAATAAATACGATTGGCAGCAATACAGTTAAGAAGAAGGGAGCCTCTCCTTCGTTCGCCAAGCCGCCAAATACAAAGTTTATTCCTTCGCTTGCATATTCGAGCAATTTATTAAAAAAGGCAGAAATTCCCTGAATGATGATGGAGCCATATTCCGTATTTAACAGTATTACTGAGAAAACGATTTGAATGACAATCATCGTAATAATTGGTTTATATTTTATTTCTTTTCGATTAGAACTTGCCAGCCAGGCCAAAAGCAAGACGACAAGAATACCTATAATCGCTATACCATATTTCATATGTAACCTCCTGATGAATTTAATTAATTTATGCACTTCTAGTATATTACCATTATTAGAGTTACGAGAATAGTACCTTCTTTTATTTATGATAGTAATGACTATTTTCCCCCAATTTTAAAAAAAGAACCGGACATCGATTATTCAAGTAAAAATATCATTGTGTAGCTTATCCTTAACTCCCCAAGCTATTAAAAATTAAATACGATGCCTATATTAGATTGTTCCGTGCTACAACAAAAAATGTTTCACCGTTTACGAATACTTTAGCTAAGCCGCGGAGATTTCAGAAAAAAATACTTGTTTGATATGGGGATACTTGATGAATCACAGCAAGAAGCTTTGCTAAGTACTGGTGACCTAGAGATGTTAATTAAAAGAATTGTTAATAGGCAAAAAAGATGATTATAGCCTAATTTCAGGATGGGTTAACGAGGAAATAAAAGGGGAAAAACAGCCGGTTGAATAGGCGATGATTTTATTGTGATTTATGACATGTGTCATATGTTTTTTCATACACGTGTGAATATAACCTCATTCTTTCTTCAGTTATTATTAATATGCAAATATTCTTGAAAAGGAAAGAGTGAGGATAATAAACCTTCTTTTCATTTAAACAGTTAATGTAGCTAACTTTTGCAGGACGTGCTTGCCCTCGTAAGTTTTCTCAAAACTATTAAAAAGGGCTCACGACCATTCGTGAACCCTTTCCTAGAATCTATAGTTATTTATTCAACCATTCATTGACTAAGTCTTGGTTTTCTTCTACCCATTTTTCTGCTCCGACAATAGCTTCGTCTCCATTTTCCTCAGCCTGGGTTACATAACTCATCAATGATCCAATAGCTTCATCATCCATTTTCCAATTTTTTACCCATTTACTTACCTCTGGATAATCCTCGGCAAAGCCTTGACGAGTAGCATGGTGGATCAATTCTTCTTCACCATATACTTTCTTAGGATCTTCTAAGTATTTCAGATCCATTTCGGAAAAGACACGATGTGGATTCCACAATGGGACAACAATTGGTTCCTTCGCTTTCATAGCATTTTCTAACTCTGTGATCATTGCTGGTTCGGAGCTTGAAACTAACTCATAATCTAGTCCATATTCTTCAATGACATCCTGTGTAACAATCATGGTTCCAGCACCAGGATCGAACCCTGTGATTTCTCCACCAAATGCTTCCTTATACTCATTTAAATCCTCTATAGAGTTAAGGTCTTCCATATAGGTTGGAACGACTAATCCAACTTTTGCATTATCATACCAAGTTTCTTCCGAGAAATTTACCTCATCTTTGTATTGTTCTAGGTATTTAGCATCCTGAACAGGTAACCATACTTCCAAAGTAATATCCAATTCATCGTTTGCCAGAGCTGCCATTTGTGTTCCTATGTCTAGCAAATTAAATTCCACGTTATAGCCTTCATTTTCTAAAATAACCTTCCACATGTTCGTCACAGCGATATTCTCTGCCCAGCTGATTTGTCCCATTTGGATGGTTGGTTTTTCTTCCGACTTCTCTCCTTTTTCCTCACTTGATGCTCCTTCTGGACTCCCACATGCACTTAGAAGCATGATAACCAAGATAGACGTAATCAAGAAAATTCCCTTTTTATTAAAAATCATGTTGTTAGCAACTCTCCTTTAGTTTTTTATCATTTAGTTTTTATCTTTTAGTTCATCCTTTGGTAAAAAGGTATAAATCTCCTCAGACCTAATACTATGTATCAGCTTTTCCAGCCAGCGATAGTATACTTTTGATTTATTCAGTAAATCGTAATGTTCCTTTGCTTCATTACGAATTTCATCTGCTAGGCTAACATCCTCGTAAATCTCTTGTAAAATTTTCTCAGAGTCATGAATAGCTTCCATATTCATTTTTACTTCTCTTTCCCACATCTGACAAAAGTAAGCCATAAATGAATGAAAGAAATCCTTTTCCGCCGTGTACGTATGCTTCCTCGTTCCACGCTGAAATTTTTTCTTTACCATTTCAATTTGCTGTAATTTACGGACGTTCGTACTCATACTTGGTTTGCTCATACCCAGTTCATCACGCATTTCATCTAAATTCATTTGATCTTTAAAATACAAGGTGGCATAAATTCTACCTGCTGCCGGAGTTACTCCATAAAGATCCATCGTTTCTGATATCGCTTCGATAACTTGGTCTTTTGCATAGTCCAGCTTTTCCATTGCCCTCTCATTTTGTGGTTTATCCAATAAAAGGCCCTCCAATTACTGTTCGTTTAGTTAATTAAATTTTTTCTTAACAAACTTAATACTACTGAAATGAGATTTAATGTCAAATCAAAAATGCCAAAAAATAGACAAACTACTAGTAATTTTTATGTTTTTAAAAGAAGAAATCCTAGTTATTTCCTATATATAGGCTATTAAAGGTCTACTAATTAATAAAATTCCTCCTTTGACAAATGAAAATACTCTGGTGTATGATTAATTTTGTTCGATATTAAATTTTTTCTTAACGAATTTAACAAATTTAATGAATTTAACAAGGAGGGATTCGTTTGGATTCCAAACTAAACTACATAAACGGCGAATGGGCCAGTGCTCTCTCGAAAAAAACAAGAGAAATTATTAACCCATTTAACCAAGAAGTCATTGCTGTAGTTGCAGAAGGAAATGAAGAGGATGCAAAGCTAGCGATTCAAGCAGCTAGAGATGCCTTTGATAACGGAGAATGGTCCAGCACTTCTGCAACAGAGCGTGGACGTATCGTAGCAAAAATTGCTGAACTAATTGAAAGAGATAAGGAAGAATTAGCTAGAATGGAATCCCTTGATACGGGTAAAACCGTTGAAGAAAGCCGTGGGGACATGGATGATATTGCGGGTGTTTTCCGGTATTATGCAGAGCTTGCAGATAAAGATGGCGGAGAAATCATTGATTCACCTGTACCAAATTCCATTAGTAAGGTAATCAAAGAGCCTGTTGGGGTATGTGGACAAATCACACCATGGAATTATCCATTATTACAGGCATCTTGGAAATTGGCACCGGCTTTAGCTGCAGGAAACACACTGGTCATGAAGCCGAGTGAAATTACTCCACTTACAACCGTGAAAGTTTTCGAATTAATGGAAGAAGCTGGCGTTCCAAAAGGTGTAGCAAATCTTGTGCTTGGCGCTGGTAATACGGTTGGGGAAGAACTTTCATCGAATACAGATGTTGATTTGATTTCGTTTACTGGTGGAATTCAAACTGGAAAGCAAATCATGCAAAAGGCAAGTGCTAATGTAAAGAAATTGGCACTAGAGCTTGGTGGTAAGAATCCGAATATCGTATTTGCTGATGCTGATTTTGAAACAGCTGTTGACCAATCATTGAATGCGGTATTTTTCCATGCCGGACAAATTTGCTCAGCAGGAACTCGCTTAATTTTGGAGGAAAGCATTCATGACAAATTTGTTGATGCATTAGTTAAACGTGTGAAAAACATCAAATTAGGCAGTGGTTTTGAAGAGGACACACAAATGGGACCACTTATTTCTGAACAGCATTTACATAAAGTTGCTCAATATGTAGAAGACGGGAAAAAAGAAGGTGCAACGGTCGTAGTTGGTGGCAAGCGTCCTGATAATCCTGAATTACAAAACGGCTTCTTCTATGAACCTACTATTCTAACAAACTGTACAACTGACATGGATGTCGTACAGAATGAAGGATTCGGTCCAGTTATTACGGTAGAAAAATTCAATACAGAAGAAGAAGCTATCAAACTAGCAAATGACTCTGTTTATGGTCTTTCTGGTGGAGTTTGGACAAAAGACATCGCCAAAGCAGAGCGCTGTGTCGCAAAAATGCGCATGGGTACGGTTTGGATTAACGAATTCAACGTATACTTCCCGCATGCACCGTGGGGGGGCTTCAAGCAATCTGGTATTGGCCGTGAGCTAGGAAAATCTGGATTAGAAGAATATCAGGAAACCAAACATATTTTCCATAACTTAGATCCACAAGCATTAAATTGGTTTTAATGGATGGCCAAAAAGAACCGTCCCTATATCACAATTTAGGAGGAATTAGACATGAGCTTAAATATGAAAGTCGAACATATGCATAAATTTCATCAATTTGAATTACCAACTGCAATCAAACACGGAATCGGTGCGATTAAACATGTTGGGGAAGAAGTAAAAAATCTTGGCGTAACGAAAGCACTTTTAGTAACCGATCCTGGAATCTATAATGCTGGTGTGACAAAGTCAATTGAAGAATCACTAGCTACAGCAGGTATTGAGGTTGTTCTTTTCAATAAAGTAGAACCAAACCCACCTGTACGCTTAATTGCAGAAGGTTCTGCATTATATGAAGCAGAAGGTTGTAATGGTCTTGTAGCTGTTGGTGGAGGAAGCTCTATGGATACAGCAAAAGGTATCGGTGTAGAAGCAACACATGAAGGTACCGTATCAGATTATGAAGCAGCAGAAGGGAAAAAACCATTAGAAAACCGTATCCCACCACTAACAACTATCCCAACAACAGCAGGAACTGGTTCAGAGGTTACACAATGGGCAGTTATTACTGATGAAGAACGTGAATTCAAATTCAATACAGGTGGACCATTAATTGCGGCACACCTAACCATTATTGATCCAAAATTGCATGTTACGATGCCTCCACATGTTACAGCAATGACTGGTATTGATGCATTAGCACACGCAATTGAGTGCTACACCATGCACTATGCACAACCAGTAACAGATGCGGTCGCACTTCTAGCAATGGAATACGTTGGAAAATATATCCGTCGTGCATTTGCTGATGGAGGGGACATCGAAGCACGTTACGGAATGGCTCAAGCTGCGATGCTCGCAGGACTTTCTTATGGTAGTGAATCAGCAGGTGCTGCACACGCGATGTCTCAAACATTAGGTGGAATTATCCCAGTTGCACATGGTCAATGTGTGGCAGCAATGATGGGACCAGTTATGGAATACAACTGGAAAGGACATCCTGATAAATTCGCACGCATCGCTCAAGCACTAGGTGTCAATACATTTAATATGACTACAGAGGAAGCAGCAAAAGCAGCGGTTAACGAAGTATATAAATTAGTAGAAGAATTAGAAGTTCCAACACTCGAAGAACAAGGCGTATCACCAGACATGATTGACCGCCTATCTAAAGAAGCAATGAAAGATCCACAAACAGTAGGTAACCCAAGAGACCTAACGGAAAAAGATTACCAATGGATCTACAAACGCTGCTTCGATTTAACACCTAAAACAGTATAAAACTAATGAAATCACCGTAAGGCTTGGTTAACCCTTAGTTTCTAAAATAGAAGAAGAGTACCCCCAAAATTTGGCGGTTAATACCTAATTGGGGGTTCTTTCATGTCTATAATTTATATTTACTTACCTTTCTTTCCTTTCAACTCAATTCCAATAGCAGCACCGTTTCTGCTATCATCTGCAACTCCCTTAAACGTTTCAGCTTCATGATCAATTAAAATACTTTGTACATTTCCAATGGTTGTAGGGCTAGCTCCAAATGAATGCCCCATGGTATTTAGCTGATCTAGGATGCTTCTTGGAATATCTGTTTCATAGCGATAGGAACTAAGGTTGTTCGAATAGATGCGTGGTTCTGCAATGGCATCCTCTAGACTCAGATCGTATGCAAGTGTATGAACAATTGTCTGCAGTACGGTTGTAATAATCGTTGGTCCACCAGGTGACCCAACCGTTAATACGGGCTCACCGTCCTCGAAGACAATTGTTGGTGTCATACTGCTTAATGGACGTTTATTTGGCTGTACTTCATTTGCACCACCTGGGATTGCATCAAAATCGGTTAATTCGTTATTCAACATAAATCCATACCCAGGTACCATGATTCCGGTTCCAAAAACTTGTTCAATTGTCGTTGTATAAGATACGACATTTCCATACTTGTCCGCCACTGTAAAATGTGTTGTTTCACCGTATTGGCTGGTCTCTGGCTGTTCGGTGGATTGATAGTTAGGTTTGCCTTCTTCGTATCGCCACGGATCGCCTGCTACCGGATTTAGATTGACCGAGTTTAGGTCGACTAAAGCTTGTCGTTCTTTAAGGTAGTCTGGATGAAGCAGCCCCTGAACTGGAACATCGACAAATTCTGGATCACCGGCATAGGCAGCACGATCTGCATAGGCAAGGTGCATCGTTTCAGCTAGCAGGTGATATTTCTCCAATGATCTAATGTCATATTGAGACAAATCTAATCCATCCAATATACCTAGCATTTGCAGCAGGAAGACACCACCAGAGCTAGGTGGAGGCATACTCGCAATATCATAGCCCTCAAATTCTCCCCATATCGGGTCATCGATTGTAATATCATAGTTTGCTAGGTCATCTGCTGTCATCGATCCACCAAAATCCTGTACCGTAGCTGCTAATGCTTCTGCAATTTCTCCATTATAGAAAACATCTGTACCTTGTGATCGGATTAATTTAAGTGTGTTGGCCAGGTCCTCCTGAACGAGAAGATCTCCTTCATGAATCGGCTCTCCATCAGGTAAGAAAACATCAGCTGCAGCACTTTTGGACAATTTCTCCTGATTATCTGCAACAGTTTCTGCTAAATAATCATTAACTGGAAACCCTTTTTGCGCAAGCTTGACTGCAGGTCCGATTAACTGCTGCATTGGGCGTGAACCCCACATTTCGTGAGCTTCTTCAAGTCCTTTAAGCGTTCCTGGAACACCGACAGCTGTACCATGCTGTACACGCTCATTAAAAGGAACCGGATTACCCTCTTCATCTAAAAACATATCTGGTGCAGCGCCAGCGGGGGCTCGTTCACGACTGTTAACGATGGTCGTTTCTTCCGTTTCACCGTCGTATACCATCATGAATCCACCTCCGCCAATCCCAGACATCATCGGCTCAACAACGGTCAATGCATATTGAACAGCGATTGCTGCATCTATCGCATTCCCACCTTTTCTAAGCACCTCTGCCCCTATTTGGGTAGCCAGTCCATGTGATGTGGAAACCATTCCACCATCTGCTGTTGCTACTAATTCAAATTTGTCATAATCCGTTTCTAATTGTTTTGCATAACTCATTGATGGAACTGTTCCTACGACGAAAAATATAATGATTAATATGGCAATTGGACGATTAAAAAATTTTCTCATCGACTTCCTCCTTTAGAATGGTATACATGAAAATTGATTAGTATCAAACATAACTCCTTTCTTACGCAACTGTATTGACTATACATTCGTTGTTCTAATTTGGTTATCCTTCTGTAATGCGAAAAACGGTAGAATTGGCATAGACTCTTATTATTAATAGAGGAATTAGTAATGGGGATAATGGATATAAGATTGGAGATAGGGAAATAGGGTCAGTCCTCCGCAGAATTATTAACAGAAGTTAAGCCTCTATTAAGTATTTTTAAGAAATACTAACCTCCATAGTCCTGGATATAATTTCCTATTAATCTTAACTAAAAATTTATCTCACTGTGATAATAAGTTAATATCTTAAGGTTAAGCTTGAATTAACTATACATAAGGAGATTGATAGAATGATACAGATGAAGAAAGTAATTCCAGCTTTGTTATTATCCTTTTCACTTTTAGGTACGACGGTTTCAGTTTCAGCTGCCCCGCCTGAGCATTCCAATTACAAGGAAAGGTATATTCCGGTTCAACTGCTGGGAATGAATGACTTTCATGGTCAGCTTGATGTATACGGGACAGTAGCAGGGAAGAAAGTTGGCGGTGCTGAATACTTAGCAGCCTATTTAAAAGAATATGAAGCGGATGCGAAGAGAAATAATACGGATACATTAAAGGTTCATGTTGGCGATGCGATTGGGGCAAGTGCACCGACTTCAGCTTTATTGCAGGATGAACCGACAATTGAATTATTTAATGAATTAGATATGGATGTAGCTACAGTTGGAAACCATGAATTCGATGAAGGCATTGAGGAAATGATGCGTTTAATTAACGGGGGTGAACACGAGGCTACCGGTTACTTCGAGGGAGCTAATTTCCCATTTACCGTAGCTAATGTGATGAATGAAGAAACTGGAGAACCTATTCTTCCGCCATATGTCATTAAAAAAGTAAACGGCATGCCGATTGGATTTATTGGCGTTGTAACAACGGAAACTCCTAATATTGTTGTACCTAGTGCTGTTGAAGGCATTGAATTTACAGATGAAGTGGAAGCTATTAATAAAACAGCCGCAGAATTAAAAGATAAGGGAGTTCAATCGATTGTTGTTTTAGCTCATAATCCGGTTTTATCTGATCAGGATGGTTCGAACCCATCTGGTGATGTGGTTGAATTTGCAAACGAAGTAGATGATGAAATTGACGTTATTTATGGTGCTCATAATCATAGTTATGCCAATACAATTGTCGATAATAAGTTAATCGTGCAATCTTACGCAAATGGAACTGCTTTTTCTGATGTCGATTTAATGATTGATCCAAAAACAAAAGACATTGTCCACAAAGAGGCTGAAATTGTGACTACATATCATGAAGGGATCGAACCTGATACAGAAGTGAAAGAAATGGTCGATTCCTATAAGGCAAAGGTAGCTCCTTTAGTGAATGAAGTCATTGGAGAAGCAACCGATCCTTTAACAAGAAAGCAGGACGACAGCGGTGAATCAGCGCTTGGTAATTTCACAGCCGACTCTCAGCGTGCAGTAATGGGTACGGATATTGCTTTCATGAATCCAGGTGGAATTCGTGCTGATCTCGATGCAGGCGATATTACGTGGGGAGAAGTATATACCACTTCACCATTTGGAAATAGTCTTGTTTCGATGGAACTGACAGGGGAACAAATTAAGAGCGTTTTAGAACAACAGTGGAGTGGAAGTTACCAGCGTATACTGCAAATATCCGGTCTACAATACACATGGGATCAGAACGCGCCGATTGGTGAGAGAATTGTGGAAATCACCGATGATGAGGGGAATCCTATAAATCCTGATCAAACATATACAGTTACAGCAAACAATTACTTAGCAACGGGCGGAGACGGATTCACGGTATTTAAAGAAGGCAAGAATCCGGTTAATGGTCCAGTTGACTATGAAGCGATGGTTGAATATATTAAGAGTTTCGAGGAACCTATTCAAGCACCTGCATTAGATAGAATTGATGTGCAATAATTCTATGTTAAATAAAAAATAGTTAAGTACAACAATGGGCGCTGACTTTATCAGCGCCTTTTTTAATGGTTAGGATTCCAAGTAAATTAATTGAGCGAGCAAAGAGTATAGAAATTTACTTATTATTTTCAATAGAAGCTATACTTCCTTGAAATATGTTGTATTATTAAATATTGGAAATATAAATTTCAAAAAAATACCAATTCGCAGAAGGAAACAGAAGCTGATATAAATAGAAAAAATACTGTATTCCATCGATACTTTTAGGAGGACCTCATGGGCTTTAAAGATGAATTTAAACGTGAAATGCGTAACGTAATGAAGGACGTAGAAAAAGAAGTAGATAGAACATGGGAGATTGATTATAAAGGCCATCGTATTGAAATCGTAAACAAGATAAAAGAAGAGCTGCTTATCATTGATGGAATAACGGTTGACAGGAATAAACGAAAATATCTACTTTCGCATCTTATGCCATATTCGAAATTATCGGGGACACTTGAGCTGCCAGACGGCAAAAAGCATAAGGTTTCCGTTAAAATTGGCGGTTATACACGTGTTAAATGTATTGTGAAGATCAATAATAAAACGGTTTTAGAGGAAGCACTGAAGCTGGAATTAATTCCGTGGGAGCATAAAGAAAAAATCGTTCCCTTTATAGAGAGGCAAATAGAAACACACAATAAAATAGTAGATGAGCGTTTACCAGATGAAGAATATTTATATGATGAAAATCATCCACGAATGGCTGCAGGTTTATCCGATAATTTTACAGATGACATACCCACACCATTTTATGTGAAAAAGCTGCTGAAGCTGTTTGAAGAACAAATCAATGATCCGACGACCAAAACAAGAAAGACCACATACGAAAAAATTATCTTTGATAATATCTCCAGCTACCGTGATGAATTCATTGAACGATTCCCACAAGCCGGGTTGGACGAGACCCTTGTGCAGCAAGAGGCATTATGGCTACTTGAGCATGCTGCACATCGAGAGGTTGTAAAATTCGCAATCACTGTACTAGGTTGTACGAACTGTGAAAAATATAAAGATTTACTATATACATTAGGCAAGCATGAAGAATTTACAGCCTATGTAATCTTTGCATTGAAAAATGGCACAACGGAAGCAAACAACGACATTTGGCGACTCGCGCAAGTACTTCATGGCTGGGGGAAAATTACGGCTGTTGAACAACTGGAAGCACCAACGCCAGAAATAAAGTATTGGTTACTGACAGAAGGCTGCAAGAATACAATTATGAATGAATATTTAGCTTATACATGTGCCGTAAATGGAGAGCTTGACGTAGCCCTTTACGAAGAAACGATTTCAAAAGAGCTGTATGATGGAGCAGGTCTAATCATCGAAGGGTTATTAAGTGAGCATGCTCCCGAAGGTATCGAAGAATATCCGTATGCAGGCGCAGTGCTTTCACGCTTTGTATACCATGCACGTACGCACTGTAAAACACTTGAAGATTTCTATCCTCTTATGAAAATAAGTGAATTTATAAATGACGAAGAAGAAATTTGGGAAGAGCGGTTTAACAACGACCAATGGAAAGAACATGAACACACTGCTATTCAGCAAGCAATTCAAGTCTTTGTAAATGACCCTAAATGGCCACAGCTTGCGATGGATGCACTGCAGCAAGATAGCAATATTAAGGCGCTTGAAATTGCTCAATTTTATCAGTTAGACATCACCCAGAATTTATTCGAATTGATGGAGAAATATCCGACAAACATTGCATTGTATTCTACGGTTATGGAGACAAATAATCGTCAGCATATTCAAGAGCTATGTACATTTGCGGAAACGCATTTATCGTTATCAAATCTTTCAGAGGATGAACAGGATTGTCTGCAATGTATTGTTCAGGATTTATATGTGCATGAAGGAGTGGGAGTTCCGTTGATTGAAGCTGCGCTTAAATCAGATATTGGGGGTTTACAGTATCATGCGCTGAGTGTACTGAGTGAGTGGTCTCCTTCGTTTTCGCAGCAGCATAACATGCAGGGAATTATTAGAGATGTTGCAGCTAGGACTAAGGATAAGGAAGATCGGCAATTGGCGAGACAGTTGTTGAAGAGGTAAGGAAAGACTTAATCTCTTTATCTAGTAACATATTTTTAAAAAGAACCATCTAATCGTTGATGAGACAAAGATTTAGGTGGTTTTTTTTGAGCACTTCAATACAATGTGTAATCTATCCAGTCTTAGGCTATCATCGCATATTGAAAAAATGCCTCTAAATGCAGCCTTTATAACCATTGAGATTATACATTTCTGAACTAGGAAATCCGTTACAGTACGATATTATAACGCCTTTAACAGTTAGTAAATAACATACATACATTAGCAGTATCGTTAGATGTTTACATGAAAGGGGAAGGTTGAGCTGAATGGATCTTTACTTAATTCACTTAGAAAAGGTGGATTTATATTCTATGCAAGGCATGGGGAAGCAAACGTTGGAAGTGATTTACCCTATTTAAACTTTCAAGACTGTCTAACCCAAAGAAATCTTTCTGATTATGGACGGAGGCAAGCTACTTACTATGGGGAAATAATTCGTTACTTACAAATACCGATTGAATACCCTGTTTCTGTAAGTCCTTTTTGCAGGACCATCGAAACAGCGCAGTTAGCATTTGGAAATGGCAATGTTCAAGTTAATCCATTTTGGGCTGAGATAGACAGGTTGAGTGGAGAAGTACCTAGTAATGATAAACAAGGTATTTTGAATCATCTTAAGTCTGTTTTAGAAAAAATCCCAGGAGAGGGAAGAAATAAGGTTATTGTTGCTCACGGTTTTCCAGAAGGAGTAGGCCTAGGTCAAATACCTTATATGGGGACAGTTATTGTAAAGCCTAAAGGGGAAGGAAATGGTTATGATATTGTTGGTCGGTTATCTTTAGCAGATTGGTCTACATTCGAGAGTTAGAAGAACGTTGTATGACCGGAAAGGCATAGTGAACTGTATCATAAGTATAGAATACAATAGGCGGAATGAGTTGTTGTTTTATGGGACTATCATTTTTACTTCAAACATTCTTTGCATTTAAGAAGAGCAAAGGGTAGGCTTGACCCAAATTAAGATTCGCTTTTATAGGTACAAGAATCCTGACCCTCCGCCTCCTGCTTAAAGATCCCACTTTAAAGCTAAACTATTTTCTTCTATTCAAAAGTTTGGTCTATAATAGTATTAATAATACTTAGAAGTATAAGGTGCTTTTATCAAAGGGAGGATACTATGAAGAAAGATATACATGTCGTTGGAGCGGTAATCATTAATAATGGTAAAATACTATGTGCCCAAAGAGGACCAGATAAATCGCTTCCATACAAATGGGAATTTCCTGGAGGGAAAATTGAATCAGGCGAGACACCCCAAGAAGCATTAAAAAGGGAAATAAATGAAGAAATGCATTGTAAAATAGAAATTGGTGAAAAGGTGGATCATACTGATTATGAATATGATTTTGGTATTGTCCATTTAACTACATATATATGTAAACTTATTGAGGGTGAACCTGTATTAACGGAGCATGCTGAAATAAAATGGTTAGCGCCAAATGAACTTGAGTTGTTGGATTGGGCGCCTGCAGACGTACCAGCTATTGAGAAGTTAGCAAACGAATATTCCTTATAATATATATCAAAGCTATTCATAATCATGAATAGCTTTTTGAATATTTTAAAATGAGTTTGCGGTTAAGTAGGTGAAGTAGTAAAATTATCCTATAAGGATAGTAATGAATGGTGGTTATTATGGAGAATTTTATACAGAATTTGAAGACATCTTTACATAAAGGATTCATTGATAAGAAGTATGATAAATCAAGCAGGTACACACCTAAGCTTTTAGTAAATAATCCTAGACAAAATGAAAACGTTCTAACCTCAATACTCGAAGAACTAGAGAGCTGTAACTCTTTTATCTTCTCTGTTGCTTTTATTACGGAAAGCGGACTCGCTACGCTTAAGGCCTATTTACTAGATCTTAAAAGGAAAGGAATAAATGGTCGTATCTTAACGTCTACTTTTCTAAATTTTAATCAGCCTAAAGTGTTTAAAGAATTAATGAAGATTACTAATATTGAAGTGAGATTGACGGATATAGAAGGATTTCATTCAAAGGGTTATATATTTGGCCATAAAGACTATTATTCTTTAATTGTTGGAAGTTCAAATTTAACTGCCCATGCATTAAAGGTAAATCATGAATGGAATATAAAACTTACTTCTCATGAAGATGGTGAGGTAATTCATCATTTTAATAATCAATTTGAAGAGGTTTGGAAGGATTCACAAGCGTTAACCCATGCGTGGATTTCTAAATACGAAAGTACATATACGCCTGTAGAATTTAAGACAGAAAAGGTCATCGAATTACCTGCACAATATAATGTTAATCCTCTCGAGGAAGCACTACAAATTAAGCCAAATAAAATGCAGCAAGCAGCACTAAAACAGATTCAAGCCGTTCGGGATGCTGGTCATGATAAAGGGTTGGTTATTTCAGCGACGGGAACAGGGAAAACGTATCTTTCAGCATTTGACGTAAGGAGATTTGCACCTAAGAAAATGCTATTTATTGTTCATCGTGAGCAAATACTTAATAAAGCAAAGTCAGACTTCCAACGAATAATGGGTGGTCAAACGAAAGATTTCGGAATCTTATCAGGATCTAACAAGCAAACGGATGCTAGGTATTTATTTGCTACAATACAAACGATTTCCAAACTAGAAACGCTAAATCAATTTGATCCAGAGGAATTTGATTATATTCTCATAGATGAAGTCCATAAAGCTGGTGCGAAATCATATCTTAGTGTAATCGAGTACTTCCAACCAAAATTTTTAATGGGAATGACTGCTACACCAGAACGAACAGATGATTTTAATATTTATGAGCTATTTGATTATCATATTGCTTATGAAATTCGTCTACAGGAAGCGCTGGAAGAAGATATGCTTTGTCCTTTTCATTATTTTGGTGTGACAGATTTGGAATATGACGGAGAGATTATTAATGATGCGACTATTTTGTCAAACCTAGTTACAGAAGAGCGTGTAAATCATATCATTGATAAGATTAATTACTATGGATTTTCGGGTGATAGAGTACGAGGATTGATGTTCTGTAGCAGAAAGGAAGAAGCGAGTAAGCTATCTTCTGCATTAAATGAAAAGGGATTCCGTACAGTTGCGTTGACTGGTGACAATTCTCAGGAAGAGAGAATACATCAAGTAGATAGACTGGAAAATGGAGCAATTGATTACATACTAACGGTTGATATTTTTAATGAAGGAATAGATATCCCAAGCATAAATCAAGTTGTTATGTTGAGACAGACGCAATCAAGTATCATTTTTATTCAACAACTAGGACGGGGACTCCGTAAGCATGATACAAAGGATTTTGTTACGATCATTGATTTTATTGGTAACTATAAAAACAACTATTTAATCCCTGTAGCACTATCAGGAGATAAGTCACAGAACAAAGATAATATCCGCAGACACACAACAGAAACTAGCTATATTAAAGGAGTTTCGACGGTAAATTTTGAAGAAATTGCTAAAAGGCAAATCTTTAAGTCTATCAATAATAGTAATCTAACAGCAGTGAAGATTTTAAAAGATGCATATGTTGAATTGAAAAATAGAATTGGTAAGGTTCCGTATTTTTATGACTTTGTAACGAATCATTCTATTGATCCAGTTGTTATTGCAGATAAATATAAGAACTACTATCAATTTTTGTTAAGAATGAAGGAAGAAATTCCAGTATTAAATGTGTACGAAAATAGTGTGCTAACAATGCTTTCAACCGAAATAATAGATGGAAAAAGAAAACATGAACTCATTTTACTGAGTTTGTTATTACAAAATGAAATAGTAAAATATGAGGATTATCTGGACGAATTAAGAAAATCAAATTGTCTGATAGATGATGCTACATTAGACTCTGTGCATCGCGTACTTGACTTAACATTTTTTACCCAAGCGGATCAGCGGAAATATGGAAGCGAGCCAATTGTAATCTGGCGTGAAGATGATAGGTACTGTGCGTTTAATAAAAAGATCCAGGATAGTCTAAATTCAAATACATACTTCAGGCATTTAGTGAATGATGTCTTACAAAGTGCAATGGAAAAGAGTAAAGCCTACCAACCGAATAAGCCACTTACACTTTACGAGAAGTATTCCAGAAAAGATGCTTGTAAGTTGTTGAACTGGCATAATGACGAAAGTTCAACGATGTACGGCTATAAGCCAAAACACCAAACCTGTCCTATATTTGTTACCTATCATAAAAATGATAAAGTAGAGGCAAGTGTAGACTATGGCGATGAGTTTATCAGTCCAGAGATTCTTAAATGGTATACGAGAAGTAACAGAACCTTGGAGTCAGGAGAAGTTCAAAAAATAATTAATGCCGAAGAAAACAACAGTGATATTCATATCTTTATGAAAAAGGATGACGACGAGGGTAGTGGCTTTTATTATTTAGGAGAAGCAATTCCTGATAAAGAGACTGTTCAACAAGATAAGATGAAGGATAAAAAAGGCAAGGAAATTCCAGTTGTACATATGAATATGGTGATGGAGCAGCCAATTGATAGTAAGCTGTATCATTATATTGTGAATGGAGTCGATAGTTAATAGGAAGATAATGGCGCTTAGGATAGATGGTTTCTTTGTTGAAAGTAATGGGAATTAATGCACCGGAATAACGAGTGGCGCATTTCATGATGCACGTGAATTTTCAACAGATATCGTAATCGGCAGAAATTACTATATCGGACGGTAGTAATAAAGACAGGCCAAATGAAAACTAAATTAGGAACAGAGAAAGTCCTGAATTATGGTCTGTCTCTGTTTTTATCTAAGTTCAAACAGACTTATTATCTTTATATATTCTGTTTTTTTTGTGTCTGTAATAAAATAAATTATCTGATATATATATGACCAGTCAAAACAGATACCATAAAAATGATACAATAGAACTAGCTATTAAATGCATTGAGGCATATATCCCGTCTTTTATAAATAAGACAATGCCAGAAACTGAGAATCTGATGTAAAGTTCTAGTAAGCAAAAATATAATTAGAAGAATCTATGAATCTAATAAAAAAGGGTGACAACTATGAATTTACAAATCCTTAAAAAGAATAAATGGAAATTTTCACCAATTCCAAATATAGAAGAGTCAAGCTTTAATAAGTCTTTAGAACGTTTTTACGATATGGGAGTAAATGGATTAGCAAGAGAAAATATACAAAATTCCCTTGATGGAAGTTTACTAGACTACGACGGTCCAGTGGTTTTGAAAATCAAAACAGGGAATATCAATAAGAATGAAATTCCTGGGATTGAGGAAGTAAAAGAACGAATTCTAAATTTAGAAGGTCGTAATAATTACACGAATGAAACTATTGACCATATGAAAAATAAGCTCGATCAGGACGAAGTTAGATATATATCTTTTGAAGATATAAACACTAGAGGATTAACAGGAGCGAGAAATGGCCAGAGTAGATCCAAAAAAGATACGTGGGGGATTTATGCGTACAATAAAGGGGTTCACTTTGAAGAGGATAATAACGAAGTGGAGGTTTCAAGGGGAGGATCCCATGGAATTGGTAAGATTGCTTCGAATGCTGCTTCTGATCTACACGTTATGTACTTTGCGAATTGCGATCAAAATGGGGAACAGCATTTAGGTGGAACCGTTCAATTAATTGAGCATCTGCATGAAGGGCATGCTTTTAGATCGACTGGTTATTTTACAGATATCGAAGTTTATGAAAATAATAGTTCGAAATTTTATCCATATGAGAATCACTTCCATGAAGTGTTTAAAAAAGATACAAGGGGATTAAAAATCATTATTCCATATTTTCGAAAGGAATATGATGATGAAAGAGCCATCATTAAAAGTATTTGTGACAGTTTTTTCATATCGATTTTAGAGAATAAATTAGAAGTGCATGTGAATGACAAAGTAGTTACGAAGGATACCATATTAAATTATGTGAAAGACCCAGATTACTATAATCAGGATATTGCAGAGACTAAGAAAGAATTTACCCCTTTATATCTGAATACATATCTGAGTGCTCCTTCTGAGGAAATCATTGTATCCAATGGGGAGGAAGACTTTCATTTTAATCTTTACTTTAGATATGATGAAAGAATTCCAAAAGGAAGAGTTGCAGTTGTACGAACGATTGGAATGAAGATAGAGGACTTTACGGTTAAGAGTAATGCTACGAAACCATTTAATGCAGTACTTATAGGTGGTCCTAAAGAAGATGCCTATTTAAAGTCACTGGAAAATGAATCGCATACGGAATTGACAAAAGACCATTTTAATGACGCAAGGTTAAAGAGGCTTGCTACAAGGTTTATAAATAATCTATCAAAAACAATTGCTAAAGTAATAGAGGAAGCAATCAAGAAAAACAACAAAACAGATGGTTTAATGGACACGAAAGACATTCTGTATGTTGTAGAAACGCAATTTAAAAAAGACCTAGAGAAAACAATGGGCACAGTCAAGATTAATAAGGGTAAGACACTAGTTAAATCTTCCGGGAAACAGTCGAAAAAGGAAAAGCGTGGTAAAAGAGAAGATAAGGGACAAAGAGTCGATAATAAAAAAGACCTTCAAAAGCGAAAACGTGATCCTTTAAAATGGCAAAAGACTAATGATGAAATTGATAATAAAAAAGACGAAGGAAAAGAGAGGTATAGTGCGCACCCGGAAATGGTAGAAAGAATCATATTGAATGATAAAGAGATGATTAAATTTGATTTTACAAAAAGCGACCAGCTGGGTGGAGCTAAAGTATGTGATATTTCTTTATCGATCATTGATGGCATGGGTACAGAGTATAAAGATGAATTTAAGATCCGGGACAACTATCAGGATATTATCGATATGAATGCTGGTAAATCTTGCAGTTATAAAAAGAATTTCATTAAAAATGTTCAAATTAAAGACGGAGTTGCTCAGCTTAAGTTACAGCTAAAAAATACGTTCAATCGGTCATTGAAGTTCGTTTACTATGTGGAGGTGTAATAGATGATTTATAGAAAAGATGCCAACTTTCCATATCCTGTCTTATCCAACACATCTCACAGTTATGCAGTGAATTTCTTTGATTTAGATGTGAATGTTAGTGAAAACGCAGATGATTATCATTTTGACTTTAGTTATGAAATTGATTCTGAGTTTATGATAGAGAAATTAGATAGAAGGAAGGCCCAATTGATCCTGATCATCCAATCAAAGGATAATAAGTTTTATAAGCTGGAGCCAGGGCAAAGAACTGTAAAGATCCATAAATCCCGTATCTCTCTTAATAAACGTACTTCCATTCAATTGCATATACAAGCTATGGAAGATATTAATTTCGCCGACAATAATGATTTAAGCGAGTTCTATATCCAATTTAGAGAAGAATTGAAAGTTCCTAAGTTTTCTTTATTAGGATATTCAAATGTAATTATATTTGATGGTAGTATTACAAAACCTTTTGAGCTATTTGAAAAAAAGGTAGATGAGAATTTGAAATCTGATATAAAGGTTGAACTGGGACAGGAAACGATTATTATTCATTATAAAAGCCCGGAATTTCAATTTAATCATCTTCCCAAAAGTAATGTATTAAATAACCCTTATATTTATGCAGGTTTATCTAAAGCACTTCAAGCCTTTATCATAAATAATAGTAAGGATGGGGACGTTGATTTAGAAAGTATGGATGAACCTGATGGGTCCTTGGATTTGAAGTTGTATAATCTGATGAAGACGAAAAAGGTTACTGAATTGAATATGGATAATATTGATGAAGTCATTTATATGATCTCTGACCGTATTATTGAAAGATATACTGCTGCTTTAGGGGGGTTAGTTACTGATGGAAGTTAGACTGTTAGAAAAGGGATACAAGACTAATGAAGCATTTTATCAAGATTTTCTAGAGGACAAAATAAACACGAAAGATGAATATTTTTCAAATGAAGTAGTCTATATCAAAGAAGCCCCTGACTTTCCAATTTACATGGGAAAGGGAGATGAAGAAGAAAAAAGGCAGAATTTCCTTAAAGCCTTTCATGTAATCTCTCAATCTTATTTAAAAACAGAAAGAGATCTACTACTTGATGAGACATTTTGGCATTCCTTACTTGTGGCACATAAGCGAGAGTTTATCTTAAATCATTATCCTGAGGTCAAAGAAGGAAGAAGTAAGTTCTATAATATTGTCCTAAAAAAGTTCGATTGGGAGAACTATATTTATAAAAGCATATTAGGAGCTCAATATATCAATGACAATACTAACAATGAAGATGAGCGTGAAAGGTATTATGAATTAATTATTGAGAATTTAGATCTTTATAATTACATCATTAAGTATGAGATATTCCGAAACGATAAGTTTTTAATTAATATATTGGATATTATCGATTACTTGAAGCTATCAAAAGTGCTAAAAGCAAAAATCAAAGGGCGTGAAGATCTCGGGGATGACGAACGTTATGGAAGACGAGTAATTTTCGAGTTTAACAAAAGTTATCCGGTGGTTATGGCCCCTATGCTGGAGAAAGAGGAGCTTAAAAAGCTATTTATCACGTATCTAAGTTATTACTACGATATATCTCAGGTGATTTCAGAAGAAGATTTCGGAGATGAAAATACTAGAGAAATAGAAGAGGATGATGACTTCAATCGTGTTAATTCTGATTTTTTTGTTAAAAATATGGACTCTGATAAACTGAGAAAAGAAGAATCAGGGGAGCTAGAAGGGCAATCATCTATCCTGGTTAAGAAAATCAATGACGAGAAAGAGGAAATAGACTCTGAGAGTAAAGATGAGCTTCTTACTTACTTGGGGAAACATGAACTGGAATATATTGATCATCGTGGTAAAGGTGGCTCTCTTTGGGTAATAGGTGGTAAAAGCATCGAAGCATATCTAAAACCTTTAGAGGATGAAGGAATCCACTTTCGATACAAGCCAGTTGGTGGTAGAGCTTCGAAACATAGGTCTGCTTGGTATTGGCATGGTTAGAGGAGGAGGTTATCAGTCATACTATTAAACACTCGCTGTAATCATTGTCTCCTTTTAGGAATAAACGAACGGTGCTTACCACCGTTCGTATTCTTTAATCCCATAGGTTGAAGGATTTCTAGTTTCCTAAGTAACAATTACTTTACTCAGATGTTCTAGTAGTTTGAGTCGGTAAAGTATCCCAAAACGCCACATCTTTATCATTTATCGACCCATCCGAAATTGCCCTAACCGTCGCATCCAGCGTATTCACCGTTTGTTTAATTAAATAACCATTACTTTTCTGGCCTAATACATAGGACTCATAGAAATGATCGGACATGCCGCGCATCTCAAATAATAGGGTCGAAATTCCATATTCGACGGAAATTCCATTTCGAGAAATCGTCTCGGCAGAACCACCATTATATTTACCAAGGTGTCCCCAGCCAGTTGGATCAATCTTATCAAACACTACGGCACCTAATTGTTTGGATTTATGAACGACTTCGGGATCTGCATTCTCCGTAGTCGGGTAAAGAATCGATCCGGACACTAGCTCTCCATCACGTTCACTTTGCGCGCCCTGATGATGAAGGTCAATCATATAATCAATATCGTAGGCACGTAATACATTATTATGAAGAGCCTGTGTTTCTGGAAAGATTTTATTCACATGGTCACGGTTTAAATCTTCGCCTACTGCATTGTATCTTGTTAAATGACGATCTCCACCTGCAATGTAATCATCTAATTCAAAGTCTACGTCTCCCATTGCTCCATCAGGGTTTAGCATCGGAACAATTAACACATTGACATTATCTAGAACGCCTTTTGTTTTACCTGTTCCCAGATGTTTAATGAATTCAAGAGCTCCCTCTGTCGTCAACTGCTCGTTTCCATGTTGCTGTGTTAGGAAAAGTATCGTCGGATTTTCCGGATTGGACACGTATTTAACAAGGTATAAATCGCGGCCTTTCGTGGATTGGCCAATCACTTCCAATTCCATTTGATCCTGTTTTGCCTCCTGTGTTTGAAGATAATCAACCATTTCATCATAGGTGGTAAGAATAGAAGTGTTAATTTGTTCATTCCCATTATAGTTTGGACCATTTCCTACTGCATTTACAACTGGAGAAGTAAAGATCGTTCCTCCAATGATTAGTGCCCCAGTAAGACTTAACGTTAATAGCCTTTTGTTTATCTTTTTCATCATAACCCTCCATTTTTTCGTTATATTTTAGCTTTCGATAGGCGGTAACACAAATCCTCTTTAAATTCAGAAAATGATGAATACTACCCATTATCCAATAAATATTAAGGTGTTTTGACTAGTTAGTGGTCTTGGGGAAATAGATTTGTGGATCAAAAGGTCAGTTCCCCACAGCGATAGAGAGGTTGGGGAGGACTAACACCATAATTAAGATGGCAAAGGGAACAAATACAAACGAAACAACTAATCTAATGAAACAGAGACAGACTTAAATCATAAAGCCTGTCTCTGTTTCTATTTTGCTGTTATAATAATTGGATTTTCACTTGGGTCTTTTAATTGAATCGATCCTTTATCCTTCTGCTCAAAGGAAATGTGGTTTTGTCGTAATATAGCTTCTATTTTTTCTAAATCACCGAAGTCCTTTAGTTTAACTTGTCTTTCCAGGTCTATTACTTTGAATTCTACTTCTCCCACTGAATAGCTAGGTTTAAATTCCTGCTCTTCCTTTAAATTCATTTGGGTTCTTCCTATTAGTACTATTGAAATAGTATTTATTATAAATTTAATGGAAGATAGGAAACATATATCTACAAGAATCGAAAGGGACACCCTTTCCTGTATATTTTATATTTTTAGATTATTAAAACTTTAACGGATTCCAATATGAGTGTATGATGGGAATAAGGTTAAGCATGTATGAGTTTTATGAAGTAAAACATCAGTGAATACGATTTTCCTCCCGAAACTTCACGTATCTCATACGCTCACACGGGTGTTTATCGCCCGGTTAAGTCGTGCAGATTCGTATTAATATAAAGTTTAATATAATGATGCTTACTTATAGGAGGGAAAACATTGAGTCATTCAATAAAAGTTAAAGAAGAATTACTGCAGCAAATACCAGACTATATATATGGAGGTTTGGAGTTTTCCTCAGATGGTATATTAATAGCAGATAGTAATGCAAATATCCTCTATATCAATCCAGCTTACGAGGAAATATCTGGCCTGAAAGAATCAGATATTCTGGGGAAAAATTTAGAAGAACTTTTAGCAGAAAATGCCTTCAATGAATCCGCATCCTTAAAAGTGTTAGAAACAAAACAGTCCATATCATTAATCCATCGATATATATCTGGCAGAACCGCGCTTACAACAGCAGCTCCTATCTATAACGGAGAAAAGGAAATCATCGGCGTCATCTGCAATACTAGAAATATCGAAAGTTTAATCAAACTAAAAAAAGAACTGGAAAAGGTAAATCTGATAACACAACGCTACTCTCAAGAATTGCAGCTGTTAAGAAAGGAACATTTCTCCGCAAAAGGACTGATATACAAAAGCGAGGCAATGAAGGAGACGTTAAAGCTTGCCTCTACTGCAGCTAAATTTGATAGTACAATCCTTATCACTGGAGAGTCTGGGACAGGAAAGGAAGTCCTGAGCAACTTTATTTATCAAAATAGTAATCGAAAAGATAAGCCCTTTATTAGAGTTAACTGTGCAGCGATACCTAAGGATTTATTTGAATCCGAACTCTTTGGCTACATGCCCGGAGCCTTCACAGGCGCATCCAATTCTGGAAAGGCCGGTATGTTTGAACTAGCCAATACTGGGACGATTCTTTTGGATGAGGTTGGCGAACTCACAATGCCGATTCAATCCAAATTACTAAGAGTGATTCAAGAAAAAGAGGTTTATCGAATTGGTGGCACGAAGCCTATCAAGCTAGATGTAAGAATCATCGCTTCAACAAATAGAAATCTTCAGGAAGAGATTAGAAATAATTCTTTTAGAGAAGATCTGTATTTCCGGCTAAATGTATTTCCAATCACGATTCCTCCCCTCAGGAAACGTCTAGAGGATATAACCGAGATGATTCATTACTTTATGAAGAATCTTAACAGCAAATACAATAAAAATGTCATCATGTCCGAAGAGCTTTTAGATGCACTTGCAAAGTACTCTTGGCCGGGAAATGTAAGAGAACTGCAAAATATAGTGGAATACATGTTTATTATGAACGAAAGAGATGAAATCGGCTTTGAACAGCTGCCAGATAAGATTCTTAATGAACATGTGCTGATGGATGAATATAAACACGCGGAAGAAAATAAGGGGAAATTAGAATATTTGATGGAGGTCTATGAAAAAATTATCTTGCAATCTGCATTAAGTAAGCATACTTCCTTGAGAAAAGCAGCAAAAGCGCTAGGTATAGACCCTTCTACTCTTTCCAGAAAAATAAAGAAATATAATCTTGAAACTTAATACATCCTAGTGTTGCATTCCCGCAATATTCGTAATAATGTTGCATTAATGAAAGTGTTGTCACAACGCTTGATTTATCCTTCTGTATAAACTGCTGTTGCATCTACGCAACAGTAAATAATTTTTTTATGATAGCTTTACCCTTCATATGAGCATTTTAAAAGTTGGCATGGTTCTTGCAATAAATATAAGCAGTAAGATAAATACTTTCAAATATGAAGGAGGATTCACGGGATGAGTGAAAAGTACAGAGACAATCAAGGGAATTATGAATTTGACCAGGAATTATTAGAAAAGGCGTTTGCTGAGGCAAGAAAAATTTATAAGGAAAGAGGATTTCAAAAGAGAATGGGCTTTGGTAAAGCGCCAGCCATTACTACAGTCGATATGGCTAAGGCCTGGATGAGTGAAGGACACCCATTTACTTGTAACAACAATGATGAAATTTGTGCCAATGCTTTAAAAGTATTGGAAGCAGGGAGAAATGCTGGTGTTCCAATATTCCACACTACGACAGGCTATGTAGGAAAAGAGCAATGGGACTTACCTAGATGGAACGAAAAAATTCCAATGGATAAATTAGAAATTGACTCTGAATGGATGGAAATCGATCCGAAGCTTAAGCCTAGACCAGAAGAGCCAGTGATCCATAAAAAGTATGCAAGTAATTTCTTTGGCACACATTTGGCACAAACATTAGTGAAGCTTGGAGTAGATACACTAATCGTTATGGGAGCAACAGCTTGTGCTTGTGTGAGACATACTGTAATGGATTCTACTGGATACGGGTTTAAAACAATTGTACCAGAAGGAACGATTGGCGATAGAGTTCCAGGTGTTGTTGAATGGAATCTGTTCGATATGGACGCGAAATTTGCAGATGTCTTATCCGTTGATGAAGTCGTTGAATATTTAAACCGCATAGATGACAGCGTTTACAACAGTCACAAGGCAAAACAAGTAACACAATTGACATAAAAATATAAACAAGGGATACCTCATTAAAAGGTATCCCTAATTTTAACTCGGTAGTTAAGAAAGTATAACGCCTTTCTTACTACATAAGTGCAGCTAAGGCAGTCATCGATATCCATCCATTTTTATAAGTAATAATTAAAAAGGAGTGACATGAATGCGTTTATTGATCAAAAATGGAAACATTCTATCTACTGAAGGCGAATATAAGTCAGATATCTACGTCGAAGGGGAGAAAATCGTAGCAATCGGTAAGGATTTAGATTATGAAGCTGACGAAATAGTAGATGCCACAGGAAAATACGTATTTCCTGGTGGAGTCGATGAGCATGTTCACTACGGATCATTTGGAACATTGGATTTTAACACGAGTAATGCACCGGTTGTCGGCGGAACGACAACTATCGTTGATTTTCCAAACCAGATAGAGGGAAAGAGTATTAAGGATTCTGTAAATGCAGCTAATGAAAAGGCGAAAGACGTTGCCATGGTTGATTATGCTTTTCATGGGATGGTCATGTATCCAACAGAAGACCTTTTTGATGAAATCTTAACACTTCCAGATGCAGGGATATCGACTATAAAGTTTTTTATGGCATATAAAGGAACGCCATACATGGTCAATGACGATTGGATATTCAGAGCGCTGCAGGTTGCTAAAGAAGCTGGAGTAACTGTTTTTCTTCATGCTGAAAACGGTGAATTGGTTAGTTTGCTGCAAAAGCAGCTTGTAAGCGAAGGAAAAACAGACCCTATCTATCATGCAGCTTCCAGACCGCCAATCGTTGAGGCAGAGGCAACAAGAAGAGCTATTTATATGGCGGAGCTTGCAGATTCTCCTTTATTTTTTGTTCACGTATCAACAAAGGAATCGATGGAAGCAATCAGAGATGCCTATGAATCAGGGCTGTCTATATACGGCGAAACCTGTACCCACTATCTCACGCTTACAGAAGAATCCCTGGCAAAACCAAACTTTGAAGGAGCAAAATATGTGTGCTCTCCTGCACTTAGAAAAGAGGAGCATGTAGATGCACTTTGGCAAGCGGTTCAAAAAGGATGGCTGAAGGCAGTCGGCTCAGATCATGCAGCAAATGTCGGCGGTTTTGAAGTGGATAAGAAGAAAGGAATCGATGACTTCACGAAAATCCCAAATGGATGCCCGAGCGCTCAAGATCGGCTTGCCCTGCTATGGACTTATGGTGTAGAAACGAAGAAAATAACGAAAGAAAAGTTTGTTGAACTCTTTGCTACGAATCCAGCGAAGATTGTTGGTCTCTACCCTGAAAAAGGTCAAATAGCAATTGGTTCCGATGCAGATATCGTGATTTATGATCCAGAGTATCGAGGAAAGATAACAGTGGAACATAGCTATCATCAAAGTGATTATAATACCTTTGAGGGCATGGATATGATCGGCAGACCTGAAAAAGTATTTCTTCGTGGACAGCTGACAGCTGAAAATGGCAAATTTGTCGGAAGAAAAGGACAAGGTAAATACATCAAGGCCAAGCCATATGGTTTATGCTACGATGAATTTAAAGAAAAAGAAGCTGTAGATGAATATGCAGCAAACAATTTGTCCCTTCAAGGTTCTGTTAAATTATAAAGAAGTTTCCTATAGAATATTGAGGGTCAGTCTCCCGTTACGAGAAAGTAATAGCGTAATAGGGGACTGACCTCAACCTCTGTTTCAAAACAGACTGTCCGCATACCATCCAGTTAAACTCCCCTTTGTTAGTCTTTAAGTCCTGTTTTTCCTGTCGTTTGAAACCGAATACGCTCGATTATCGTATTATATAGTAACTAGATAATTTCTTTGCTTTAGGAGTTTGGGTCTAGACAGAAAGCAGGGGGCGACATAAGGGGGAATTAAATGAAAAAGAATAGAAAGCCGATTTTAGAAACCAATATTATTAACGTTATCATTGTATGTGTAATGATAGCTCCAATAATGGGTGGTCTTACTGAGAATCTAAAGCTTTTCATTGCCACTATGTGTACCATTCCAGTCGTTGTGCTTCTTTTATTTATTCTTTGGCTAAAGTATGGATATAGTGGTATCCACCTGAATAGTATTAATATGTTCGTCATGCTGGCGATGATACTGGTCTACTCGGCAATTCCATTATTTAATAGCATTTGGGGAACATGGATTGGATGGTTAACGATTTTCGTCCATATCATTACATTTTTGATTGGCTTTATCAACCGGGAAAAGCTTATCCGTAATATTTCTGGTATCGATGAAAATGGTAATAAGGCACTCCCTAAGTTCCTATTGTATTACTCTATCGGATTATTTGTTCTAGGAATAATTGGTTTTGTCAGCTTGCAAGTTGCAATAGGAACACTTGGAAGCAATGTTATCGTTTTTGCCTTCCTGCATCTAATAGCCTACTATCTATTTGCAATAAGTCCTGTCTTTCTCAACAATCCAGAACGCGCACTGGAAATGGGAGCAATTTCGCAAAGCCATTATGATGAATATTATTAATGGGTGGTGATTTTTGTTATCTAAAGAATCATTCTTTTATTAGGGTAATAAATAAAAATATAAAAAACAGCTCCTTTCTCAGAATAAAGGATTCGGTTTTGTTGTTATATCAACGATTAATGGTTAAATTAGGGTTTTTTGGCATCCGAATATCTCATTTATTTTATATAGGACAATAGATATTGTACATAGAAAAACTGTTGTCAATTGATATGTCAAAATTGATGTCAATTCGGCTGTCAATTGCACTGTCATTTTGATAGTATACCTTTGTTTATTTAATACAAAAAGGACCTCTATTAAGAGATCCTGATCAATTTCCTTATTAAACTAAAGCACCCTTTAGTTGAACAAGCACCTTCTCATCTAGTACAAATTATGTCCGAAATCAGTAACAGTTATTTTGCAATCGCTTTTTGTAGTGATATTCCCGGTGAATAAAAGGATAATTGATTACAATTCGATAACAAACTGGTTAAAATTTGCTGATAATGTATATTAAATTACCTTTTAATGAGACAATTCATTTAAATGAAGTCATTGTTTATGTCATAAATTGGAGGTGACTCATGTTTTTAATCATACGAAACAATGGTGGTGAAACAGAGACCTTAAAGGACTCCAGTTCCCAGTCGGACAAAACTTTTGCTGATTACTACTCAGCAGATTTGTTAGTGCAACAACTAAATCAAAACGTAATTCCTTCCAAACATTGGACTGTTTCTAAAAAGTAATAATTCAAGGATTTTAATCACTAATTTTACCTCTCAATGCTGCACATTTTGTGTCAAATGCGACATAAAAACTTCCCCTCTCTTATTCGACTAACCTGCACCATTAGCTCAATAATTCTATTCAACAGTAGCATAATATTCAAAAAATATCGTTCAAAGAAAAAGACGATTGTTTTGGTAATCGCCTTGTTTAACTATTGCACCAGTTACTTTAAGTACATCTGTTCACAAGCATATCCTTATTGTGAAGACATAGGGTCTTTCCTTGGCCCAATAAATTTCTATATCCCATCCCAACAATCAAACTATTTTACACAATGTAAAATAGCGGTATAATAAAGATAGAAGGATAAAAAGTTGAAAGAGGAGTGAAAGGTATGGGCAAATTAGAAAATAAAATTGCAATTGTAACTGGTGCAGCACAAGGTATGGGTGAATCACATGCACGTACATTGTTGAAAGAAGGCGCTAAAGTTGTCATCACTGATTTGAACAGTACTAAAGGAAAGGCGCTGGCTGAGGAACTCGGTGAAAATGTTTTGTTTGTCAAACAGGATGTAACTAAAGAAGAAGAGTGGAAAAAAGTAATTAGTGAAACAGAATCCACTTTTGGACCAATAAATATATTGGTGAATAATGCTGGAATTAGTTTTAATAAAACATTTGAAGAATGCACACTCGATGACTACATGAAAATTGTTAATATCAACCAAGTATCCGTGTTTTTAGGAATGAAATATGTACAACCATCAATGGCAAAGGCAAATGGAGGATCTATTATCAACATTTCATCGATTAATGGAATAGTAGGGGGCGCTGTAGGATACACAGATTCAAAATTTGCAGTGCGCGGCATTACAAAAGCAGGAGCATTAGAGTTCTCAAAAGATAATATCCGAGTAAATTCTATCCATCCAGGAGTTGTTGAAACACCAATGGTAACAGAAGGTGACTCCTATGAAATTGTCAAAGAATATGCAAAAACAATACCACTTGGACGAATGGCAAAGCCGCAAGATATTTCAGATCTAGTATTATTCCTTGCTTCTGAAGATTCAAGATATTCAACAGGATCAGAATTTATTGTTGATGGCGGAATAACAGCTCAATAATATAGTTAAATTTTGGGTAGGATTAACGAGTTGATAAAGATGAAGATAAATTTATGTTAGGGAGGATTTATATGAGATTAAAAGATAAAGTTGCAATCATCACAGGTGCGGCCGGTGCACAAGGGGCAGCAGAAGCTAAGCTTTTTGCCAAAGAAGGGGCAAAAGTCGTTGTGACAGATATGAATGAGGCGGGTCTTCATCAGGTAGTGGAAGAAATAAAAGCAGCAGGTGGGAAAGCGATAGGTCTTGTCCACGATGTAACATCTAGTGAAGATTGGGATAAAGTAGTTGAAGAGACTGTAAAAGAATTTGATTCCATCCATATTTTAGTAAATAACGCTGGAATCACTGGGAAGATCCAACAAACAATAGAAGAAATGACAAGAGAAGAGTTTGAAAAAGTAATGGCCATTAATGCAATCGGTCCATTTTTAGGAACAAAAGCAGTCATAGAAGAATTGAAGAAAGTCGAGGCTGCAAGTATAGTGAACATTTCTTCCCTTTCAGGTATGTATGGGATAGGCAATCCCGCATATAACTCTTCCAAAGGTGCTTTGAGATTACTTACAAAAAACGTCGCACTCGATTATGCGAAGTATAATATCCGCGTGAATTCTGTTCATCCGGGTTCAGTTGAAACACCAATGATTAAAGAGGCATTGGATTCAAATGGCGGTGAGGGGCGAAAAATGGCTTTAAGCATGATTCCCCTAAATTTCATTGGACAACCAGAAGATATAGCCAATGCTGTTCTGTTTTTAGCAAGTGACGAATCTCGTTATATTACAGGTACGGAGTTAGTCCTTGATGGCGGTACTTTATTACAGTAAACTAAAGTAAATAACTTATAATAAAAGAAAACCCAACCTAACGGGTTTTCTTTTGCTTTATTATGGAACTATGAAAGATAAATGGATGTGAATTTTATGACTGTGATTGATCCAAGACAAGTACGTTCGATAAAGAAACTGCAAGAAGCCTATTTGTCATTATTATTAAGCGGCCATCACCAATTAACGATTCGACAATTGTGTCAGGAAGCAAATGTTACAAGGCCTACATTTTATAACAATTACTCCAATATCCTCGATTTAAGAAAACAACTACACGAGGAAATATTACATGATTTAAACAAGTCGTTAACGATTATCAACCCGAAGCCAATCGATGCATTTACAGAAAATGAATTACCCGAAAACATGGTGAACCTTTTCAAACATATATCTGAAAATAAGAAAGCGTACGAAGTACTACTATTACACCGACCTGATTCACTATTCATTAATGATGTCAAGAATATCCTTCGAAAATATATTGTGGAAGGGATGAAGTACGCATCATCTAAAGAACAAGAAATGACGGTTAAAATCCCTTTTGCCGTTTCATTTATCACCGGTGCTTATTATGAAAGCATTATCTGGTGGTTACAGAATAACTACAGATATTCACCTAAAGAAATGGCAAAGCTTTTATTGAAGATTTCTTTGTATGGCCCTTTTGAAAGAGAGAGTTAAGCATTGGTAAAATCGGAATATATTTAATAGTTGCTTTTATATCCAACAAAAAACACCCCTTATCATGCGGTTGACTGACGTTGAGGGGTTTCTGTTAAATAATATTGACAATGAATATTTTAATTTTGCTTGTTAAACAAAACTGCCCCGTTACTTTAAGTACAATATTTCACAAAGTTATTTCACCATATATTAGTAGTCTTTAAAAAACTTAGCTTTAACCTTGTCATTATAATATTAAAAGCCGTCTAAATTCAGACGACTTTTATTTGCCATTTTAACGGTCAATTTTAATGTCATTTGAGGTGTATTTTTTTGAAAATGCACCTCAAAACGGAACCCTTTGTTTCTTAGAAGCAGCTGTCTTTTTAAGTTTCTATATGCCCATCTAATTAAAAATCAAAATTATCAGGGTCAGGTCCCACTCGGTGATTTTGATTTAGCCCATCAATCTGCTGCATCTCTTCCTTTGTTAATTCGAAGTCGAATACAGTGGAGTTTTCAATAATTCGATGCTCCTTCGTGGATTTTGGAATGGTTACAACACCATTTTGTAAATCCCATCGCAAAATGACTTGAGAAACAGTCTTGTTATACTTATCTGCAATTCCTTGTAACAATAGATTATCTAATAATTGACCCTGCATTAAAGGTGACCAAGCTTCTAACTGAATTCCGTGCTTTTGACAAAAGGCTTGGATGTCCTTCTGGGTCAAGCGTGGATGGTATTCTACTTGATTGATCATCGGTTTGATTTCGGCATCCTTCATTAATTCCTCAAGATGAGAGATTTGGAAGTTGCTTACTCCAATCGCCTTGACCCTTCCTTCTTTATAAAGGGTCTCCAATGTACGCCAGGCTTCTTTAAATTTTCCTTGAACAGGCCAGTGAATGAGGTATAGATCCAAATAGTTAAGGCCAAGTTTCTTTAGACTTGTTTCGTATGCTTCTATCGTTGAATCATAGCCTAAGTCGGCATTCCAGACCTTTGATGTAATAAATAATTCTCCTCTAGGGATACCGGACTCATTTATCCCTTCCCGAATCGCTTGTCCAACCCCTTCTTCATTTCCATAAATCGCTGCCGTATCAATGCTGCGATAACATATTTGATTGCAAACTTAACGGCATCAACTAGCTCAGGTCCATCCTCTACTTTAAACACCCCGATGCCAAACCAAGGCATTTTAACTCCATTATGCAAAGTAGTTGTATCTTGTAAATGCTTCATCATGATAAATAACCTCCAATTTTCATATTTCTAAATTCCTTAGGATACTGCCCCATTTAATTTGCTGTCCTTTTGATCTTTTCTTTCAAGGATTGTACTCCAACCTGCTAGAATGGCAGCAATTAGTACCATTAGCGCACCCACCCAGGTAGTATGAATGAGTCCAATTGAGTCTGTAATAATCCCGCCTAAGTAGGAACCAAGGGCAATCCCTGCGTTAAATGCAGCAATATTGATAGCAGAAGCCACATCTACTCCAGAAGGTACAAATCGTTCTGCAAGCATAACCGCGTATACTTGCAGGCCCGGTACATTCATAAAAGCTAGTGCACCCATTAAGAAAATCGTAATCAATCCTGCAATTTTAAATGGTGCTGTAAACATCAGGATACATAGGATTACTGCTTGAACAATAAACATATAAAATAGTGCGCGAATCGGATTGTGATTCGATAGCTTGCCACCGACTGTATTGCCAATAGCAATCGCAATCCCGTATAAAAGGAGAATGGCCGCAACCGTTCCTTCTTTAAATCCTGTTATTTCCTGCAGTATGGGAGATAAATAGGTAAAGACAACGAATGTTCCTCCATAGCCTAAGATAGTAATCGTAAATAAAAGTAATAAGCGGCCATTTGTCACTAATTTGAATTGATTGCGAAACGTTGTACGAGTACCTTTTCGTAAATTAGATGGGACTAGAATGCTATTCGCAATGAAGGCAATAATTCCGATGCCAACGATGATAATGAAAGCCATTCTCCAGCCAAACTGTTGTCCAATGAATGTTCCCAGTGGTACACCTGTTACGGTAGCTACTGTTAGTCCTGTGAACATAATGGAGATGGCGCTGGCTCTTCTGTTTTCGGGTACTAAATCTGCCGCAATGGTGGAGCCAATCGACATGAAAATCCCGTGTGAAAAGGCAGAAATAACACGAGCAACGAGCAACATGCCAATGCTTGTGGAGAAGGCAGCGATACTATTCCCGATTATAAAAATAACCATGATCCAGAGCAGCAAATGCTTACGCGACATACTGGACGTAATCGACGTTAGTATTGGTGCTCCAAATGTTACGCCCAACGCATATAACGAGACCGTTAATCCAGCTGTCGTAACCGAAATTTGTAAATCATTCGCAATTAATGGTAATAGACCTACACTGATAAATTCTGTTGTTCCTATTGCAAATGCACTTATAGCTAAGGCTAATAGTGCGAATGTACTTTGTTTTTTACTTAAAGCCACGTTTATCCTCCTTCGTAATCTGTTAATGTATGATTGAAATTGTTTTAAATAAAATATGTTAAAACGCAATCGATAAATGTTATTATGATAGATATAAAATAAATTGGGAAGTACGTACTTAAAAGTGCTGTAGGTACTTTTAAGTTCCTATAGAGGAGAATCTATCTATGAAGAAGAAGTACAATATTTCTGTAGAAGCGACGTTAGAAGTAATCGGAGGAAAGTGGAAATGTGTGATTCTGTGTCACCTGACACATGGCAAGAAGCGTACGAGTGAATTGAAACGCCTTATGCCAAATATTACACAGAAGATGTTAACACAGCAGTTACGTGAATTAGAGGCAGATGGCGTGATTAATCGAATTGTGTATAATCAAGTCCCACCAAAAGTGGAGTACGAACTAAGTGAATATGGCTGGAGCTTGCAAGGTATCTTAGATTCACTTTGCAATTGGGGAGAAATGCACATTATCAAAGTGTATGGCGATACAACGGGAGTCTTGGAGGAAAACGTTCTGAATGAGCATTTGAAATAGGTGTGAATGTCGATTAGAAGTGGTTTTTATGCGCTTTTTGTGAATTGGAAAGATAGGCTGGTGATTTCAATATATACAGAGCCAAAGATTAGAGAATGATAGCCCTGCGAAATAAGTCTCTTAAAAAACCAGTTGACAACCCCTCACTTTCCTGTAATAATAAGTTTAATTTAATACTGGTACCTTTAATTCAGTCCCGTGAGGCTGACAAGGACAGCGGAAATAATGATTATTGCATGCGCAGCCTATCTATATGTAGGCTCTCTATGTCTTGTTCATTGTGTAAAGAAAGCTTCTTGTCAGAAATGGCAAGAAGCTTTTTTTAATTCCTAATCTCCTAGAATAATCGAAGTTTTCTTCGGTACCAGTTTCTTATTAAATCACTTACAGGAGGAATTGGTATGTCAAAAGTAGATAAAGAATTCGCATTGCAGGCAGTGCCACAGGCAAATAGAAACGGGTTTTGGAAGATTCTTGCGGTGATGCTCTCCCTTAGCTTCTTCTCAGCTAGTATGTTGTCTGGTGGGACGCTCGGAACGGGATTGTCGTTTGTGCAGTTTATTTGGATTGTGTTAGCAGGTAATTTATTACTTGGGCTTTATACAGGTGCATTAGCTCATATTGCAGCAAAGACAGGGTTATCCACTCATTTATTAGCACGATATGCATTTGGTGAAAAAGGGTCTTATATTTCTTCATTTTTACTAGCATCAACGCAAGTAGGCTGGTTTGGTGTCGGACTTGCAATGTTTGCAGTCCCTGTTGCAAAAGCGACTGGAGCCAATGTTTATCTATTAATTGCGATTTTTGGTTTGTTGATGACTGTATCAGCTATTTTCGGGATGAGGACCCTAACCATTTTAGGGTTTGTCGCAGTTCCGGCAATTGCAATCTTCGGTAGTTATTCAATGGTTGATGCAGCAGAGGTAGCTGGGGGAATTCAAGGATTGTTCGCTTATGAACCGACACAGGCAATTAGTGTTGGACTAGCACTAACGATTTGTATCGGATCTTTTATTAGCGCTGGTACGCTTACGCCTGACTTTGCCCGTTTTGCGAAGACATCACGTTCTGTAGTAAGTGCTAATATTATCGCATTCTTTCTTGGAAACTCACTTATGTTTTTATTCGGTGCAGTTGGCGCGATGGCTTTCGGTAAAGCTGATATATCGGATGTGATGTTTCTGCAAGGGTTAATGGTCCCGGCAATTATTGTTCTCGGATTAAACATTTGGACAACGAATGATAGTGCGTTATATGCATCAGGACTGGGATTCTCAAATATTACGAAGCTGCCAAAACATAAAGTTGTTGTTTTCAACGGAATTATTGGAACAATTACGGCGATGTGGCTTTATAACAATTTTGTTGGATTCCTGACGATTTTAGGCACTGCATTACCGTCAATTGGAGCAATTATATTAGCAGACTACTTTATTCTAAACCGCGGGAAATATCAACCGTTCGAAACGATGAAATTTAAAGCAGTCAATTGGGGCGCTATAGCAGCATGGGCAGGAGGAGTCGTGATTGCTAATTTCGCACCTGGCATCCCGCCAATTAATTCCCTTTTAGGAACAGCAATTATTTATGTCGTTGTGATGAAATGTGTGCCACAAAGACAAGTATCATTAACTCAAATAAAAGATAAGGGTGAGATAATCGGTGATTATTAAAAACGCAACGCTTAGAGGAAAAGATGGCCTCTGGCACTTTATCATAGAAGGTGGCAAAATAAATAATATTACACAAACACTAGGGGATGTGGCTGGAAAGGAAGTCATCGATGTTGAGGGCTCCCTTGTCCTCCCGCCTTTTATTGAGCCGCATATCCATTTAGATACAACCTTAACAGCAGGGGAACCAGAGTGGAATAAAAGTGGCACCTTGTTTGAAGGAATCCAGCGCTGGGCACAACGAAAGGAAACGCTAACGGCAGAAGATGTCAAAACAAGATCGAAAACAGCATTAAAATGGCAAATTGCTCAAGGGATTCAGCATGTCCGTACACATGTAGATGTAACAGATCCAGACTTAACTGCATTGAAGGCAATGCTCGAAGTGAAAGAAGAGATGGCTCCATTTGTAGATATTCAGCTTGTTGCTTTTCCTCAAGAAGGGATTTTATCCTATCCTAATGGCGCAGAGCTGCTTGAAGAATCATTGAAAATGGGAGCGGATGTAGTCGGAGGCATTCCTCATTTTGAATTTACAAGAGAATACGGAGTGGATTCGTTAAAAATCGCTTTCGACCTCGCGGAGAAATACGATCGGTTAGTTGACATCCATTGTGATGAAATTGATGATGAACAGTCTCGATTTGTAGAAGTTGTAGCGGCAGAAGCTTACAAACGTGGATTAGGCACTCGTACAACAGCAAGCCATACAACGGCAATGGGCTCGTATAATGATGCATACACGTATAAATTATTCCGCCTGTTAAAGCTTTCGAACATCAATTTTGTATCAAATCCGCTTGTGAATATTCACCTTCAAGGAAGATTTGATACGTATCCGAAGCGAAGAGGTTTAACAAGGGTAAAAGAACTGCAGGAAGCTGGATTAAATGTTTGCTTTGGCCATGATGATATCTTTGACCCATGGTACCCACTGGGAACAGGGAATATGCTGCAAGTATTGCATATGGGAATCCATGCTTCACAACTAATGGGCTATGACGAAATTGTAAATTCCATTGATTTGATCACAAAAAATAGTGCCAAAACGTTAAATATTGATTCGGATTACGGAATCGAAGAAGGGAAAGCTGCCAACTTTATTGTCTTGTCTGCTGAAAATGAATATGAGGCGATACGCAAGCAAGCGACAGTAAGATATTCCTTCAGAAATGGCAAGATTATTGCGGAGACAAAGCCGAGTGAAGCAACGATAACGTTAAATCAAGTTGAAGAGAAGATTGATTTTAATAGATAGAAGACATTTAGGCACAACTTTAATCGGGTTGTGTCTTTTTCATAAGCAGGAGGAGAGAATGAAATCAATTCTTCTTCTCCTGTTAAATTTAAGTGGTTAGTAAGCTATATAACTCATTGGTCCGATTGATGCTTGTTTATTCATTTCAATGGTATCGATAAATGTTTCGATCGTTGAAGTTAAGAAAGCGTCGGCTCTTCTAATAAAAACAGTCTTAACTTTACTATATTGCTCAGGAAGAGTATGACATCGAATTACTCCGCTATTTTCCAATTGGGTAACCGTTGATTTCGGAACAAATGCAATACCAATCCCCATGGCAACACTGCGTAAAATCGTTTCTAATGTACCGAATTCCATTATTTGTTGTGGGGCGATGTTTTGGTCTTTATACCAGGCCTCCAAACGTACTCGGTATCCGCAGCCTTTACTGAAGCATAGGATTGGTTCTTCTATTAATGCTTCCAATGTTGAGATGCGCAGATCCGAAATTAAAACAAGCTCCTCTTGAAATACATCATGAGATATTAAATCGGGGTGAAGGTCTGATTCCGTAATGAATGCACCTTCTAACTTATGATTTAATACATCTTCTTTTAATTTGTCCGTAACACCAGTAAATAATGATAAATCAACCTTTCTATACTTCTTAATATAGCTGGATAATATGATTGGTAAATGAATGACTGTTTCAACGGTTCCAATATCTAATTTTCCAGTTGGTTCTTGTTTATTTTGTACTGCCTTTTTCATTTCATCTGTTAGCAATAATATTTGCTTGCTGTAAGTTAATAGTTTTTTCCCTTCTGGTGTCAAACTCATCCCACGTCGGTGCCGGTTAAACAAGGGGGTATTAAGTTCCGTTTCGAGTTTATGAATCCTTGATGTAATATTGGATTGCACATAATTAAACTCCCTTGCAGCTGCTGTGATGGTTCCTTTTTCCGCCACTATCTGAAAGATTTCTAAGTCCTTAAATTCCAATAGCATATCACCTTTCCTTTTATTTTATGATATCACTAATATTGATGGAAAACATTAATATCATTCACTTTACAAGATATCAAGAATGATAGATGATTGATGATGGAAAATGGATAGTTCAAGTAAGAGGGAGAAGAGGAAAGTTGAGAAATAACATTTTATTAGGAGCAGTTTTATGTTTTATTGCTGCTGCTTCATGGGGAGCAATGTTTCCTGTAGCACATGCGGCTTTCAAACATATCGATCCTTTCTATTTTACAGTCATTCGCTATCTATCAGTTACAGTCATCTTAGTAGCGATTCTATTATGGAAAGAAGGTAAGAAGGCTTTCCGATTTGAAGGAAAAGGATTTAAATTATGGTTTTTCGGTACGATGGCATTTACAGTCTATAATCTGCTCATCTTCTGGGGAGAGGATTTATTAGGTGAGCCAGGTGTGATGGTGGCATCGATTATGGAGGCACTTATGCCAATGATTTCCGTTGTAATTGGCCTAGTGATTTTTAAAAATCGCACACATCTATTTACATTACTATGTGTAATCGTGTCATTTATTGGGGCTATATTAGTGATTACAAAAGGTGATATAAAAGCATTCCTTGGCGCAACAAATCATATTTTACCTTCGATTCTGATATTTATTGCTGTAATTGGATGGGTGATTTACACGATGGGTGGCAGTGAGTTTAGTGGTTGGTCCGCTTTGCGATATTCAACATTAAGCTGCTTACTAGGAACAATCACTGCTGTTGCTATTGTAATAGGGGCAACGCTTTTTGGTGATCTATCTGTCCCTTCATCAGCAGTCGTCAAAACAGTAAGTCCACATCTATTATTTATGATTATATTCCCTGGTGTCATTGCCTTGGTTGGATGGAACATCGGTGTAAGTATCTTATCACCTTTAAATGCACTATTGTTTATTAATTTTGTACCTATTACAACCCTACTTATTTCAATTATTCAAGGGACTCATGTTACGAAATTCGATATAATTGGTACTGTTTTTATTATTGTTTCGCTTTTAGCTAATAATCTCTTTGCAAGAGTGTTAGAGCGGGACAAAGGGACAGGTTCATTGGCCCATTTGGATAAGCGAGACGAGGAGTTGTTCCTTCACCCCAAAGTTTAGTTAAGAACACTTAACCATAAGCGTTTATTGATTGAATGGTGATTATTGGGAAATTAATTATCTAATCATAAAATAGTTGTTCCTGAAGAGTAACTATTGCTTTTTCAATATCATCTAAATCTTCCTCCGAGGCGTTCTGAGGGTAAATAATCTCACGAAACTAGCGGAATAATAATCATGTATATAGTTTAAAACTATAGCAAAACATAGATTTTAGGTCTTACGCTATATTGCCTTCCTAGTGTTATACTCAACTTACATTAAATAAATAAGAAGACGATTGGCCTACCGTGATGACCTCTCTTCTTAAGGTTTTTTACATATTGGAATGTTGATTAACATGAAGGGAGAATGCATACATATGGCAAATAAATTAACATTGAAGGCTGACCATGTAGGAAGTTTTCTAAGAACGGAACCTATTAAACAAGCAAGAAAAGATTATACTGACGGGAAAATTGATAAGAATTCCTTAAAACAAGTAGAAGATAAAGAAATTGAGAAGCTTGTACAAAAGCAAATTGAAGTGGGCCTTAAATCAATAACGGATGGTGAGTTTAGACGCTCATGGTGGCACTTGGACTTCTTATCCGGTTTAGAAGGTGTCGAACAGTTTGAAACGGAATATGTAAGTAACTTTAAAGGTGCAAAAACAAGAAATAATGCCATTAAGGTTGTTAATAAAGTAGACTTTGATAATCATTATATGGTAGAACACTTTACATTCTTAAAAGAAGCAGTAGACAAATATGGTGATGGAAGTCAAGTTGCTAAGTTCGCAATTCCAAGTCCTAATATGCTATTCACGAGAATTCAGGGTGATGAGTATTATAACGGGAACAGAGAGCAATTCTATCAGGATACTGTAGCTGCTTATCAAAAGGCTATTCAAGCTTTCTATGATGCTGGCTGCCGCTATTTGCAATTAGACGATACTTCCTGGATTGATTTTGTTTCAGAAGAACGTATAGAAGCAGTCGTTGAAAGACTCAACATGGGAGTGCAGGACATTATTAATACTAGAGTAAATTGTTTAAATGATGCCATTGCTAAGAAACCCGATGATATGATTATCACGATGCATATTTGTCGTGGGAATTTCAAGTCTACTTATATTACTAGTGGTGGATACGATCATATATCCGATGCGATATTTGCTGACTTAAATGTAGATGGACTCTTCCTGGAATATGATGATAAGCGCTCCGGTGACTTTGAACCGTTGAAAAGCTTTAAACGTGATGACAAAGTTGTCGTACTGGGATTGTTTACATCTAAATTCCCAGAACTTGAGGATGCAGACATGATTAAAGAGAGAATAAAAGAGGCAAGCGGGTATATTCCTTTAGAAAACCTGGCATTAAGTCCACAATGCGGATTTTCCAGTACGGAAGAAGGCAACATCTTAACAGAAGAAGAACAGTGGAATAAAATTAGTCACGTAATTAACCTCAGTGAGAGTGTGTGGGGTAAGATACCTGCTAATTAAGCATCGAAAAAGCTCAATTTCTCTATTGTAATTTGCAGAGAAACTGGGCTTTTTAATTTTAGGATTTGCTTAACAATAGTGCCCCAGACTGGACCGAGGAACCTGTCCCCGTGGTCCACTATTTAAAATAAGCAACCTTCTTCAAAGCAACACAAATCGGAATCGCAATAATAACTCCCAATACATTTTGAACAAGATCTCCAGGTATGGATGCCAACGGTGTAAACCAATTACCGTATAAAATCGATTCCCCAATGTAATAAACAGCTATCATAAATGGAATGGAAATGATTGTTGCAGTTACATTCAAAGCAATACTATCACCTCTGTGACCATTTAACCAAGCAATTCTGCCAACGATGTATCCTTGCAAACCACGCGCCACAATGGTGATAGGCGCCCATATCAACCAGCCTCCAATCATATCAAATAATCCCATTCCTATCGCACCAGCAAGCGCCCCTTTTTTAGGTCCAAATAATATAGATGCAATAAACAGCATAGCTGTCCCTAGATGAACTAAACCCCCATTCGCAGCGATTGGCAGTCTAATATTCAAAAAGACAGTAGAAACAAAAACAAGTGCAATTAACATGGATGTTATAATTAAATCTAATGTTTTTTGTCGTGACTTTAAATGACTTTGTGTATTTTCCATATCTATTTATCCCCTTAGTAGAATTTTCTTATAACTTTAGCAAAAGATTGGTATATACAAAAGTGTCAATTTAGTAAAAAACGTTAGGGTCAGTTTGAGGGAATGCAGAAGATTTGAGAAGAGAGATATGATGACTGTGATTAAGATATTGATGATTCAAAAGTAGTGCTATAATTATGGCACTACACTTGGCGAATGCCGATTTTACTAAAAGGTAGATAGGCCTTATGGAGGTTATTATGAAAAAAGTTGCTGTATTACAGGATTTATCATCTTTCGGAAAATGTTCATTAACAGCTGCGATTCCGGTTCTATCCGTAATGGGTGTGCAGGCATGTCCTTTACCAACGGCTGTACTATCTGCGCAAACCGGTTATCCAAGCTTTTTTTACGAAGATTTTACATCTAAGATGAACTATTTCACAGAGGAATGGAGTAAGCTTCACGTAACATTTGATGGAATCTATACCGGCTTCGTTACTGGCAGTGAGCAAATTAATAATATTTTTCATTTCTTAGATAAATTTCATGCAAACGAAACGGCTTTACTTGTTGATCCAGTAATGGGCGATACAGGAGAAGTATATAAGCTTTTTACCGATGAATTGCTGGTGCAAATGAGAGAATTAGTGAAGCGCGCAAAGGTGATTACACCAAATGTTACGGAGTGCTGTTTGTTAACCGAATTGTCTTATGAAAAAGTCCATCGCTACTCAAATGAATCGGATTATATAAAAGCGATCGAAGAAGCTGGGAATAGTTTGCAGCAAGAAACGGGTGCGAAAGTAATCATCACTGGAGTGAATCCTCCATCAGCAGATTCAGATAAGCAGTTTATCGGAAATATGTATTTGGACGGAAATAAAACCTTTTATCGAGAGATGCAGTTTAATGGTAAAAGCTATTCTGGTACTGGTGATTTATTTGCATCCGTGATTATGGGAAGCATGATGCGCGGAGAAGACTTGGAAAAATCTGTACAGCTTGCAGTCTCATTCTTGACAGAGGCCATCAAAGATTCTTCCTTCGAACAAATTCCTGAAGTAGAGGGAGTTAACTTTGAGAAATATTTAGGAATGTTATTATAAAAAGGTCTAATATCAATGAAATCAAATTATTTACTTTTAAAAAGAAATAAATTAAGAAATTAAATTAGATGGGATAAGGAGAGGGAAGAACCTCTCCTTATTTATTTATAGGGGGATAGTTTCCTTATTTAAAAGGTAAGGTTAACTATCCCCCTTTATCTTATTATTTATTCATTTTTCTAGACAATATACAAGTATATGTGTTTATTTTTCCCTCCTTATTTTATTTAAAAACCACGGTAATCTTATCTGATGATTTATACATGGGACAGCTGTTTATTTTTAGAACTTTTCCCCTTGTTATTTCATTAATAGTAGTAAGGAGACATGGAGGATAAGCAATGAAGTAATATAATATATATTTTCCACCTAAATTTTCTGAACTAGTTATAACATAAAAAGGAGGAATATTAATTTATGGAAGTAGGTCCTATAAGAGATTTTGATGGATTTCCTGTTTGGTATAGAGATGAAAATGGTTTAAGACTGCAATTAAATATAAATCCAAATGATCCGTTTTCAGGTTTAACTCCAGCCGATCTTCCAAATCCTAATCAAGCCGTTTCGTTTCCCGATAATTACCCGGGAGAGGCTTTTTATTTTTCGGCCGAAGCTGAGATGGAAACGGGAACAAGGGAAAGGGCAAGGCTTGTATTAGCATTAGAGGCTGCCTTTGCAAATGAGGTACCAAGGGATGGCGACCAAATTGTTTTTGGCCGTGTAAGGATACGTGTTGATGGCTTACGATCAAATGAAGAGTATAGGGTGACACATCCATATGGAGTGGATACCTTCATTGCAGAGCCTGACGGGGACGGCTTTGGCGAAATTAACTTTACAGAAGATATTGGAATATCGCCTGGAAACTTTGAACTTGTACTAGACAGCCGTATCGATCCCTTTTTACGATGGGATCCTAATGTTGAACCACAAGCTCCCGCTGGTTATATTGGTAACCCTGATAAACTGCATCCCATTGTGGGAAGCGAGTTTATAGATCAATTTGGAGAACCACAAAACATTTTTAGAATTGAAGGGCCTGGTATTGGAATTGGTTCTCCAGATCGTGCTACAACACCAGGATTAAATCCCGATAACGTTATTGAAACAAGGAATTTTTCTCTATTAGGTAAAATTTCGACTATTTCTGGAGTAGATGTTGAAAGAACTACTTATACGCAAGATAGTGCGATAGGTGGGGTAATAGACGTATTTGCTAGTTCAGATGTTGGTCCTCAACAAATAGAGGTGTCTGGGGAAGGTTTATTTACTACTAGATTACAAGGTGGAAATGGCCTGTATTTTGCTCGTGTTTCATATTCAGGTGAGAGTCCACCCAGCTTCGTTACAATAACGAATATTACCGATAATCCTCCAAGTGTGAAAGAGTCCATTCCAGTAGATTTTATATCTGCATCTGCAATCTATAATAACGACACACAAATTTTAACGATTGAAGCAAGTACTAGTGATTCCTTTCATCCAATTGATTTGACAGTAGCTGATTTTGGACAAGGCGATTTACCTATTCCATCTGATGGCCTGCAAATCAGTCTAACAAATATTCCAGCTAATATAACGATTCAATCGTCTGCGGGAGGAAATCTTACAATACCAATAACTGTGGTTGGTTCCCCTGTTGATCCAAATGCTGTATCCGCTAATGCTGGCTCAGATCAAACAGTTATTTTTGGTACTGCTGTTACATTAGATGGGACAGCTTCAACTGGTCCAATTACTTCATATCAATGGGTTCAACTTTCAGGTCCTACAGTTACTTTAGTAAATGCAGATACAGCTGCACCTTCCTTTATAGCTCCAGAAACCACGTCAACTTTCGTATTTCAACTAACGGTAGAAGGAGAAGGTGGACCATCCTCCGATACAGTAAGCATAGAGGTTATTGAATTTGCACCAGAGCCGATTGTCGATGCTGGCCCAGATCAACAAGTTCAACAAGGTTCTTTAGTAACATTAAGTGGTAGTATTACTGGAGACGTGACAACTTTTCTCTGGGAACAAATATCAGGTCCTCCTGTAGAGATAATAAATGCAGATACACCAATAGCCACTTTCAATTTTCCAAAACAATTGGAGGAACTGACCTTTCGATTTACAGTAACTGGTCCTGGAGGTCAATCATCGGATACCATGGCAGTTACCACTTTACCTGACAATTTAACGGTTAATCGAGTTGAATTCAGAACTAGAGATACTGAATGGCGAATCTCAGGGACATCAAATGTTGCTGGTCCTGGAGTATTTATTACCATTTATATAGGAAACACTCTAAACGGAAACATACTTGCAGAAGTACCAGTAAATGCACTTGGAGAATGGGAGTATCGAATTGAGCCATCTAGCGTTCAACCAAATGAAACACGAGCTATCTCTATTCAATCTAGCTCAGGAGGAACGATAATCAACGTGCCTATTACGATTCGTCAATAAAAGAGAGTATTTTATCATGTCTTTACTTTGAGCCCTTGCTAAAGAATTCGAGTTTAAAACTATTAGAGCCTTGATAAGCTAAATTCAACTAAATACAGAGTGGGAAACGAAGGAACACTCCCTCTGGCTAACGAAACGGAAAGGAGAAATAGATATGCCATATTGTTCTTATTGCAACCAATTTTACTGTACGTGCAGTACAATTGCATGTGAATGCTCATGTACGACAAAAGGCCCGCGTGGACCTCGTGGAAAGAAGGGGCCACAGGGTCCAAAAGGAGAACGGGTCCCTAAGGGAAAACAAGGATCAAAAGGAGACCCAGGCCCTAAGGGAGAAAAAGGATCAAAAGGAGATCCAGGCCCTAAGGGAGAAAAAGGACCAAAAGGGGAGCCGGGTACTAGGGGAGAAAAGGGGCCAAAAGGAGATTCAGGCCCTAAGGGAGAAAAAGGATCAAAAGGAGACCCAGGCCCTAAGGGAGAACGAGGACTAAAAGGAGACCCAGGCCCTAAGGGAGAAAAAGGCCCAAAAGGAGAATCAGGCCCTAAGGGAGAACCAGGCCCAAAAGGAGATCCAGGCCCTAAGGGAGAAAAAGGATCAAAAGGAGAACCGGGCCCAAAAGGAGACCCAGGCCCTAAGGGAGAAAAAGGATCAAAAGGAGCACCAGGCCCTAAGGGAGAACAAGGATCAAAAGGAGACCCAGGCCCTAAGGGAGAACCAGGCCCAAAAGGAGACCCAGGCCCGAGGGGAGAGCAAGGTCCAAAAGGGAATCCAGGCCCACCTGGTACGGGGACATTAGCAGCAGCTTATGGGTTTGCGTATTCACCATCAGTTAGCAATCAAAGTGGAAATGTGATGTTTACCATTTCGGGACCTCTGGAAAATGTTGAATTAGTCCAAGATGGATTAAAGATTTTACAATCTGGGATATACCAAATTAGCTATAAAGTAGATGTAATATCAGAGACTGAATCGGATAACACAGCGAACTTCGAAATCGCTGTTAATAATCAAATTAATATCTCATCCTCTATAACTAAGACCACTACATCTGCAAATCTACACTCCACTCAATTATTTTTCCTACAGCAGGATGATGTCGTAAAGCTCGTTGCTGAAATTCCAGAAGGTTTTCATTATACAACACCAGTAATTCAAGTTGTTCAAGTTGGTTTATAGTGGCCTGCTTAGCAGGAATAATAAAACCGTATATACCAGTAATGAAAATGCAGACCCCATAACCATTAAGTAGAACATCTTCGATGACAAAAAAGTAGCTTGAGAATTCCTATGCGATTTTTTTGCCTCTTAAATTACCACGTTGATCCTTATCATAAGTAATAGCTAAACATAGTATAAAAGCGCAGATACCTAGATAATAAAAGGATTCTGCGCTTTTTCTATTATAATCTAATCGGATAAAGAGTGATTACCATGCTCTGTTAAAACCTTTTTTTACTATATTCAACCAAGGGGAATGGAGGGATTTATCAATTTACAAACGGCTCCTATTATATAGTAAACTTTACAATAATTTACAATTACTTAAAATAGTTTACATTATTCTCCTATATAATTAAAACTGTCTAAACAAATCAAAATAGGGAGGATAATATGAATTTTCTTAGAGGATTTAAAAAATTAGCAGCACTGCTTGTCGTTTTATGCTTAATGGTGAGCACCATTCCGCTTACAGTAGCTGCAGAATTAAAAGATAGTGTTATTTTGCCATATGATGCTGAATGGAGCTATTCAGATCAAGGAACAGACCTTGGTACAGAATGGCTAAATAATGATTATGATTATTCAAGCTGGAAAACAGGTAAAGCACCATTAGGTTATGGTGACGCTGTTTCAGAAACAAATCCTAATATCCCGTTAGGTACAGAAGTAGGTTTCGGTGATGATGAAAATAACAAGCATATGACCACTTACTTTAAAACAGAAGTAGATGCTTCATCACTAGAAGGCTATGAAGGTCTGGAAGTTTACATTCATGTAGACGATGCAGCAGTAGTTTACATTAATGGAGAAGAAGCATTTAGAAAAGGAATCGAAGAAGATGTAGAAGTTAATTATGATACACCAGGGAAATTTAAAGTTAAGGAAGAAACATTTTATATCCCAACAGATGTGCTAAAAGAAGGAACAAATATTATCTCAGCGGAAGTTCATCAGGATGGGGGAGACAGCTCAGATCTTTGGTTTGAAATGTCACTCAAGGCAGTAACAGAAGTACCGGAAATTATTGATTGGACAACCACGCCAATACCAAATCCCGATGTTCCGGTTGGTGAAGTTTCTAGAGTAGTCGTTTCCTTCTATGGTGATACGAAGACTTCAAAAGGATTTACTTGGTATACATCACAAGCCTCTGCAGGCAGTGACTTGCAAGTAATTGAGAAAACTTCTGGAAAGCCAAACTTTAAAAATGCAATGAAGTTTACTGGAGATTATCAACGATCAACGAATGCTCCTGAATATGTGGTACATAAGGCAGAAGCTACAGGTTTAGAACCAAGTACAGAATATATGTACAGAGTTGGTGATGCTTCATTAGATCTTTGGAGTGATGTAGGTTCGTTTGTAACCGCAGAGGGTGATGATGAATTTACATTTATTAACTTAACAGATACACAAGCGAAGACAGAAGAAGAAGCGATTCTCTCTTCCGAAACATTTGCAAAAGCAATTGAAACTGTAGAGAATTCAGAGTTTATTCTTCAAAACGGTGATATCGTAGACACAGGTGCAATCGAAGACCAATGGGGATGGGTACTTGATCATTCAAAAGAAACGTTGATGAATACAACGTTTGCTTCTTCAGCAGGTAATCATGATGAAGATAAGAACTCATTCATAGAACATTTTAATGTGAAGACTCCAGAAGGTTCTTCAACAGAAACAGGTGCATATTATTCATATGACTATGAAAATGCTCATTTTATTATCTTAAATACAAATGAAGATTCAGAGGAATACCGAAACTTTTCACCAGAACAAATTGAATGGTTACAAGCAGACATAAAAGCTGCTCAGGAGAATGAAAATATTAATTGGATCATTGCAAATATTCATAAAGGGCCATATACTACTTCAAACCATGCAACGGATAACGATATCATGGGGGAAAATGGTGTCAGGGAGAAAATTCCTCCAATGCTATATGATCTAGGTGTAGACTTAGTATTACAGGGACATGACCATATCTATTCCCGTACAAAACCGATACAACACGGTAATGCGGTAGAGGCTGATAAAGTAACGGAAAACTATAATGGAATTGATGTCGAGTATTCCGTGAATCCGGATGGAGCAATTTATGTCAATCCAAATACTGCTGGTCCAAAAGTGTACTACAAAAACAAAGAAATTGATCCATCATACTATGATTTATTTGAAGTAGCGGATGAGCATAGTGCTGCTAAATACGGACCAGATCCAGGCAATGATTCTCGTCCTGTAAGAAGTCAAGTGCAAAACTTTGTTGAATTTAATGTGGATGGAAACAAGTTGACAGGAATCACGTATGAAATTGATCAAAACATTAATAATGGTGAACCATTTGTGGTTGATGCTTTTGGAATAATAAAAGATGAAGAAAATAAAACTTATAATCTTAAAAACTCTAAGTCGAAAAAATTAATGATTGACAATCCATATTCCTCCGTAAATATCGATGAAACAACAGAAAATATTGAAGGAATTTTTGTAAAAACATCGGTTATATTAAAAGGAGCAGGATTAAAAAATAAAATTGTTACAATCAGTCCATCTGAACATGATGCCATAATTGATTTCAGTGGAGAAGAGGTTCAAGAGGTCCGCCTTCAAACGAACAAAATTAATGAAATTAGAGGAGCTGAAGGTGTGAAATCATGGACGATTCCGAATGGCGTCGATCTCTCTGAAATTAAGTTTTACCATTCTAATGGAGAAGAAATTATAATTGATTAGAGTAGAACATTATAGAAGTGTAGATATCTGATTCTCCTTTTTGGAAAGGCTCTGTAGAGAAATCTACAGAGCTTCTTTTTTATACCAATGTTTTCGTCCAATCCAAAATCAAACGTTCTAGGAACCAGTTTGTCTTTTACGGCTCTTACTTTTTTCGTTTAAAAGGTATTCCGATATCATACGTTGAATATATCTATAAATATATTATTCTCTTTTCTACATATAACCTCACTTCTATTATTATCTTTTCTAAAGAAGCTGGCATTTAAGCAATACAATATCAAAGGAGGTATAGTATGAAGCAGCTTTACATAAAGCAGAAGGTATTCAGTTTAAGTGGCAAGTTTACGGTAAAGGATCAGCAGGAGCAGGATGTTTATTACGTAGAAGGCAGTTTTATGCGAATTCCGAAGTCTTTCTCCATTAGGAATAGAGCAGGGGAAGAAGTAGCACTGATTACGAAGAAGATGTTCAGCTTTTTACCGAAGTTTTTAGTTGAGGTGAATAATCGAGAGGTGTTAACGATTAAGAAGGAGCTTTCTTTCTTTAAAGCACGCTATACGATTGATGCGGCAGGTATTGAGGTGCGTGGCAACTGGTGGGACATGAACTTTCAGGTGTACCAGCATGGTGAAGTCGTTGGGGAAGTGAGCAAGGAGTGGTTCACCTGGGGCGATAGCTACAAGGTTCAAGTATTGAATGAAGAGATGGAGACTCTCATGATTGCGCTCGTAGTCGCCGTTGATTGTGTGAAATCGGATCAGGAATCTGCTTCCTTAGTAGTACCGGATTAACATAAGGACATAAATCTAGGATAACTATCAAGTTAACCTATTCAGCGATTTCGTAGTTTAGTATCGCTTTATCAATCGGGAAAAACATTTCCCTAAAATAGCTGGTTTTCATATTAGAGCTAGTTAATAAAAATCTTTTTCCAGATACCATGATGACTATGTTTATCTTATAAATTATTGCGAAAAAACCCTGTCGATTCACAAAGAATCGGCAGGGTTTTTTGTGGCAGTTTTCCATATCAATAACGCAAAATTGTTTCTTAAGCAGACAAGTTCAATAATATGGGCCTTCTAATTCAAAGCAACCTTGAAATTCCCCATAAGTCTAAGTTGAACATTAAATCGATTACATATATTATTAACTTAATTAAAAATATAGCGAGGTGCTAACAATGGAAACAGGTAAGAGAGAAACAATAACGGTAGAGACAATTATTCATGCACCAGTTGAAAAAGTGTGGCATTATTGGACGAAGCCACAGCACATCACACAATGGTACAAAGCCTCTGACGACTGGCATGCACCGAATGCTGAGAATGATTTAAGAGTGGGCGGCAAATTCCTTACGCGAATGGAAGCGAAAGACGGCAGTTTTGGATTTGATTTTGCTGGCGTTTATGATGAAGTGAAGCTAGATGAGCTTATTTCTTATAAGCTAGGGGACGGAAGAAAGGTTGAAATTACATTTATTGGTCAAGAAAGCGACACAAAGGTAGTAGAGACCTTCGAAGCTGAAGACACGAATTCGATTGAGATGCAGCAGGCAGGGTGGCAAGCGATACTTGATAATTTTAAAAAGTATAGTGAAACTGCCCAAGAAGGCTAGGGGCTGTCCAGACCTGCAATATTTGATAAATGGCAGCAAAAAAAGATCATGTTTTGAAAAAAGATTGTTCAAAACATGATCTTAATATAATTTTAGCGAATTACTACCGATATCATAAACATGAAGTATATACTCATCACAAATAAACAACTAAAAAGAAAAGTAATAATAATCGATGCTTTTTTGTAAATCGATAATGTCATTAATCCTATAAATACAATGGCCAGGAAAAAGAAAATTACTATATTTACGTTCACAACAAAGCCAATTGTACTGCCAGGATCGATAATGCCATCGTGAAATAGACGGAATAAAGGTGACACTGCAACATTCGTTAAATAATTTCCGTGAGGTGGAGATTGTTGTGAAAAAATAGCTGTAATTGTAAAAATAGCTAGTAAAATCAAACCTTCAACACGAATCAAAGGAATCGGATTGAATTTAGCGTTTTTTGATATTTTATATTTTACAATTAAACTATTCACCAATGCATAAAAAATAAGTGGCAGCAGGAATAAATGTTTTATTAATAGCCCTTGCCCATAAGAAACCATCCAAGAATCGGTATAGCCATCCACTAATACATTCATTAAGAATAGACCACTGAGAGCAGTTATTATTAAACAACTGATCGCGACTATCCTAAACCAATTTAAAAATGGAAGCCAATTATTATGATTGGTCGCACACCAGCCAATAATAAGCAGAATACCAACCCAAATACTAACCGCTGTTAAATGGAAAAAGTCGCTAATAATCCCTGTGATTGGATCCATTACGCCCGCATGGCTTGACCAAGCAACTGTTAAAATCAACCCAAATGTCAGTAATATCCCTAAAAAAGCAAAGGTGCCCTTTTCATTAGGCCTCGCCAAGGTGATTAATAGTACTAACAAAACAGAACCAATAAGGGTAAAAACCCATGCGGTCCCAACAGTATAGGTTGTCAGAACAATGTTGAATGATTCAATTAAACCTAAGCGTGGAGCAATAAATAATATAATATCAAGTACGGGAAAAAATGCGAAAACTGGCAGAGTGATGGCACTAATAAATAAGAAATACTTTGGAATTTTGATATCAGGCCGAAAGTTGCTTGGGACAAGCAGAAGGATAAAACTTCCTGCTAAGACCGCAAAGCATACATATAAAAGTGCCTGACTAATCATTACTAATATGTCCATTTATTATTTCTTTCTTTTAGAAAGTAAGAAGAAACCAACTGCTGCAATGACAACTAATAGAACAATTAGAGTGACTGTCATAGAGGATGGATCTTCCTCCACTTCACTCGCTGAAGCTGATGTTTCTTCTTCAGTTGATTGCTCAGCTGATTCTGTTGTTTTTTCATCCTCAACCGTTTCTGTTTCTCCTGGTTCTTCAGCTTCTTCTTCCACAGAGTCAGGAACTGCTGCATTGACTGTAAATGAGAATTCACCTTCTAATGGGTGACCGTCCGCACTAATAATACTCCAATTTGCTAGGTATTCATCATTTGCAAGTGGTTCAGCTAAAGTACCTGTTAATGTGCCATCCCCAATAATAAATTCTTGTATTTCAACAGCTTGTCCCTCAGTTGTTGTTAAGTCTATAAAGCTGCCTTCTTCAATTTGACCGTCAAATTCTAGAACAATTTCATTTAATGGCTCCGTTACAACGTCACCATCTGCTGGCTTTGATCCACCTAAATGCGAATGAGCAAATACATTAGTAGAAATAAACATTGTTAGTAAGGCTGCTACTGCTGCGGTAAATATACGTTTCAAAATAATTCCTCCCTTACATGTCTTGGCAACAAATATGATAGAGTCACCTTTAGATATTATAAATATAATGTAGACATTACATAATACCTCTAAAGAGTGATTTAAAAGCAAATTAGCTAAAACCCTTTGGATAGATGATAAAATATAGACACATTTTACTTTAGAAAAGCGGTGAAGATTTGAAGTATAAACAAATCAAATGGCTCATCTTATTTCTCCCAACGATTACGATCGCCATATGGGAATATATTCGGCATGAACTTCTCCTTTCATATATTTCAATGGAGATGGGGAATTTCCTTTCTCCGATACTTGTCTTTATCGTTACACTCGTATTTTTGCGGCACTTATTTTCAATCTTAGAAAGAATCCAAGAAGAGCTGAGGCTGGAAAAGACTAGGAAAGCTGCACTTATAGAGAGAGAAAAGTTAGCAAGGGAACTCCATGACGGAATCGCCCAATCTTTATTTCTATTATCCGTAAAAATGAATAAGTTCGGAAGGAAGAATCATCTCGAGCATGATGCGGATTTTCAAAGAATTAAGCAAACATTACAGCATGTTCACGAAGATACTCGTCAAGCTATTACAAACTTAAAATACTTACCCCATGAAGATACATTTAGCTGGACGGAAACGATCTATCAGTATGTAACAGAGCTTAAGAATCATCATTTAATGGATGTTCAGTTAGATTGGGGAATCAGGGAGAACACGTTATCGTCGAAAGAGAAAGTAGAGTTATTTGCCTGTATAAAAGAAGCGGTTGTGAATGTCATTAAACATGCAAAGACAAATCGAGTATGGATTTTTTCAGAGGAAATAGATAATGGATGGATTTGCCAAGTTAAGGATCAAGGAATAGGATTCTTAAATGAAACACTCCAATCGAGCAAAGGCTATGGACTGCAAATCATTAAAGATAGAGCCAGAGATATGGAATGGGAATTTTCCATAAAGAAAGCAGATAATGAAAACATTATTGAATTAAAGAAGGAGAGCAAGTAGATGCAACCATTTCGGATACTAATTGTTGATGATCACGTTCATGCAAGAGAAGGAATTCGAGAAATCCTGGAAGAACACGAAGACTTTCTGATTATTGGTGAAGGGAAGAATGGAGAAGAAGCGATTAAACTTACGGAAGAATTAATGCCGGATATTATTCTGATGGACATTCAAATGCCAGTAATGGACGGACTAGAGGCTACGAAAAGAATTAAACTCAAATTCCCTTACGTAAAAATTGTGATGATTACGGTATCTGATGATATCACAGATTTATTTGATGCATTAAAGAAAGGGGCTCAAGGCTATTTATTAAAAAATATTCAGTCGGATGTATGGTGTGATCATTTAAGAGCCTTTGCTTTAGATGAAGTCCCTATGTCCAAAGAAATTGCCTTTCAAATCTTAAAGGAATTCCCTCAAAGTAAAGCAATCACGAAAAAGAATACCCCTTTATCCAACCGAGAATTAGAAGTGCTGCAATTGGTAGCGAAAGGTTTGTCAAATAGAGAAATCTCGGATACCCTGTTTATTTCGGAACATACGGTAAAAAGTCATCTAAAAAACATCTTAAGTAAACTTCATTTAGATAATCGGGTGCAGCTGACAAGCTATGCTTTTCAGCAAGGATTGATGAATTAGTAGTGGATATTCTTAAAGATAAACTATTTAGTTCCCTGAGTCTGACTAGGGCAGCGGTAATAAATGTCTTCAAAATCAGGAATAAACACCCTTCTATAATTTGAAGAGTTCTCAAATTACAGAAGGGTGTCTTTTAATGGGCTAATCTCTGACGCTTTGTTTCTCTTAAGCCATGAAGGAAGAAATAAAGGACGCCAGTGACAAGAATGACAGCGGCCATAATGGCATACATATTCCCATAACCTGTATATGGCGTAATGTAGCCAAGTATATATGGTGACAGTCCAAGTCCTGCATCGTAAAAGATAAAGTATGTGGACGTTGCGAGTCCCATTCGTGCAGGTGTTGCTTCTTTAATAGCGATTGCTTGTGTGGCGGATTGCATGTTGCCATAACCCAGTCCCATAATAGCACCGGCAAGAAGAAGCACCCAGCTACTGCTTGCTGTACTTAACATAAACATGCTTATCGCATATAAAATGAATGCTGGATACATAATCAAATTGGCGCCTTTCTTATCCATTAATGGTCCAGAGAATGGACGTGAAACAAGCGCTATAATGGAATATACAAGGAAGAAGAAGCTTGCGGCTGTTACGAGATTAATTTCTGTAGCGTAAAAATTAATGTAAGTTAATACACTTGAATAACCAAAGCCTAGAAGTAAGATGATTATTCCAATTGGTACTGCTTTTGGTTCGATAAAGCTTTTAATCGAGATGCCTGGTTTTTCTTCTTTCTGTTGTACAGGTGTATCGTTAATAACTGCAGGCACTTTTAATATGATACTGATAATAAAGCTAATAACAGCGAGAATAAGGCATAACATAAAGATAACTGGGAAGGTTGTATGGTGCAGCATAAATAAACCGATAAATGGTCCAAGCGCTGTAGCGAGCGTTGTACTCATACTATAATAGCTGATCCCTTCTGCTTTACGAGGTCCAGGAATTATTTGTGCAACAACTGTACCGGCAGCTGTACTTGCCATTCCATGTGTGATTCCGTGAAGCAGACGCAATACAATTAATAAACCGATGCTAAGATGCACGAAGTATAATGCTGTCATTAAAATAAATAAAACCGCGCCCATAATTAATAGCCTCTTGCGTCCGATTATCTCGATAATACTGCCGCAGACGAAGCGGCCGATCAGTGCACCGATGATGAAAATTCCACTGACAAGCCCAGATTGACTAACCGTTGCACCATATTCACCAATCGCGAATGCTGCGATAGTTACAACGAGTAAGTAGAAAACTAATGTAAGAAGGAAATTAATAAGTGAGACAATAATAAAATCCTTCGTCCATAATTTTGTTTGATTCATTTATAGAAGATCCCTTTCTTGCTTGAGATTATTATATATTTTCGGGAAAATTTCATAAGCAATTTTACGCTCATGCTCTGGAATATTATCCATAATCCGGAATTCAAGCGCTGTGATGTCTTTCCGTACATTGTCATAGATGCTGAAGCCTAAATCCGTTAATTGAATGATTTTCTCCCGTTTATCTTTACCTGAAATTTGCTCAACGAGTCCAAGTTCCATTACTTTCTGAACACGTCTTGTAATAGTTGGTTTTTCCACCTCATAATGAGATGCAATTTCGACCAATGTAGAAGCACCGCGATGCTTCAAATGGTACATGACAATCCATAGTGAATATGTGATGTCGTATGAGTCCAGAAGCTCATTTAACCTCGTAATCATCGGTCTGTATAAAGTTAAAAAGCGTTGGATATAACCTTCCAAGCGAAATCCCTCCAAATATAGTTATCCTTAGTAATTAAATGGTTAACAAAGGTAACTATATCATTATTTTATCCAGATTTCAAGATGAGTATGTTGTACCTTTGGCGTAAAAAGAAACGGTGTCATGGGGAGAGTTAAAGGACGAAAAATTTATCATCTTTCATGAAGGCTTTGCCGTTCGCCGCTTTATTATGAAAGAATGTGAAAGATTAGGTTTTCAAACCAAACATTATTTCTGAGACGTCCCAGTGGAAATTCATTTTCGAAATGGTTTCTTGCAACATGGGTATAAGTATCCTTCCTCAAAGTAATTTGACTGAATTAATGTGGATCATAAAGGGATAAAAGTATTGCCGATTATTGATCAAGAAGATCATTGGCAAATTGGCATTGTATGGAAGAAGGATGGCTATACTTCCCACGCAGCAAAAGCATGGATCATGGATCCAATTTTTAAAAGAGAGACTAGAGTAACAGCAATCATATTAAAATCCTTAACCTGCAATCGTCTGACTGTAGAATAAGGATTTTTTAAGTAGCAAACGAAGCTGATTAACAAATGAATAGTCCTATTTGAGCAGATGCACGAAATCATATTGATAATGGTAAATTCTTATGCAATAATAAAAGAAAGCGCTCGCATCGTTTGGAACTCCATGAGAAAGCTATTGATCAACTTTTTTCGCCTATTTATGCAAACGTTTTCGTGCGTGCTTTTATGCAACCGAAGCAAGTCAAATAGGAAGGGAGAGTTCATGCCATGCGCAAAAATGTAGGCCGTCGTTTTACTGCACTAACCATGATCTTCATGATGCTATTAAGTGTCACACTGCCGTTTGTTCCAATTCAGAAGTTACATGCAGATTCGAGTGCCGAAAACCGCACTGTTCGTCTGACATATGAACGGGAGGATAGGAATTATGATGGCTGGGATGTTTGGGTTTGGAATACGGGAGTCCAGGACGATAATATTGACTTTACGCAGTTTGATAATGGACTAGCTACTGCTTTTATTGAGGTAGCCCCAACCACAAAGGAAATAGGATTTATTGTTCGAAAGAAAGATTGGGGAGATCGTGAACCAAATGGGCAGCATATTGATCGGTTCATCCAGATTAATCAGCAGGAAAAAGTCACCAAATCATCTGTCCGGCAGGGGAATGAGGATATTCAGATCGTTCCTGAAATTCCAAAGGCACAGATTAACAATGGGAACGCAGCTTTCTATTATCGTGATTCTGATTTGTATCTGAATGATGCGATGGATAGATTAGAAAAGGTGGAACTAAAGGTTGCAGGCGATACATTTGAGATGGCGTATGATGAAGCAAATGAACGCTATGAATATGTGTATGCGGATTTTCCAGAAGGCACCTATAATTATTCATTTTTGATTACGAAAGACGGCCAAACGGAAGATGTAACCGATCCGTATTATGACGAGTCTGTTATAGAGAATCTGCTTGTGGATATGACTGTATCTGCGACGGTAGCTCCTGAGAGCATTAATTATAACGAAAATGCAGTTCTTACACTGAATATCGAAAATGAGGCAGGTGCTGGCATTCGGGAAATTTTTGCTGATACATCATCACTAGGTGGACCAGAAAAATTAAAAATTGATCCTGAACTAAATAAAGTGACAATCGCAGTCAAAGAAGATGTACCTGCCGGCGTAAAGGAAATCCCGCTAACCATCGTCGATGAATACGGAAACGCACATCACGGGACAACAACGGTTGAAGTAAAGACACGTGAGTTTGCTGAGGGAGAAGACTTTGACTGGGACGAAGCAGTTATTTACTTTCTTTTAACCGACAGATTTTTTGACGGGGATGAATCGAATAATGATCCTTATAGTTTAAATTATGATATGAGCAAGCCGGGAGCATACCACGGTGGAGATTTAGAAGGGATCACCAAAAAGCTAGATTATCTCGATAACCTTGGAGTCAATACGATTTGGATTAGTCCCATTGTAGAAAATATAAAATATGATGTCCGATACAATTCCCAGGATGCCCATCCAGATCAGCCTTTTTATGGATACCACGGATACTGGGGAAGTGACTTCGAGAACTTGAATCCGCATTTTGGGGATATCGAAGACTTGCATGAGCTAATTGATGAAGCGGCAGCCCGCGATATGAAAATTATGGTCGATGTTGTCCTTAATCATGCCGGGTATGGATTAAAGGAAGTCGATGGTGAAATACCTGAAGCTGAACAACCTTCAGGCTATCCAACAGATGAAGAGCGATCGGTGTACAATCCTCTTCTAAGACAGGGAAGTGATGTTGGAAGTGATGAGGTGACTGGGGAACTTGCTGGTCTTCCAGATTTTATAACAGAAAATCCAGAAGTTCGTGAACAGGTAGTTGATTGGCAAAAAGACTGGATTGAAAAGTCACGAACGGAAAAGGGCAATGCGATTTCCTATTTCCGTGTCGATACGGTTAAGCATGTCGACCACACCACATGGAAAGCATTTAAGAACGCAGTGACCTCTGAAGATCCTTCTTTCAAAATGATTGGCGAAGCTTGGGGAGCAAGTCAGTATGGAGACTTTGATTTCCTGCAGACTGGGGAAATGGATTCACTGCTCGATTTTGAATTCAAGAATATAGCAATGGAATTTGTTAATGGCAATGTAGAAGATGCGAATCAACTGCTAGAAAGCAGAAACAGCGGTTTATCCAATACAGCAACACTTGGGCAATTCCTTGGCAGTCATGATGAAGATGGATTTTTATATTCTGTTGGCAAGGATGAAGGAAAGTTAAAGGCAGCAGCCACGCTGCAGCTCACGGCAAAGGGTCAGCCAGTAATCTATTATGGTGAAGAGCTTGGCTTGAGCGGGGCTAATAACTACCCAATTCAGGATAACCGGTACAACATGGACTTTGAACTTGCCAAAGATAATGCCATCTTAGCGCATTATGAAAAGGTATTGGATTTCCGGGAAGAATTTTCTGAGACGCTTTCCCGTGGTTCACGAGATGATATTGCAGGATCGGATGCTGAGCAATTTCTGCTGGTTGAACGGACGCATAAGGAAGATTCCGTTTATGTAGGCTTGAATGTCTCAAGCGATGAAAAAGAAGTAACATTAGCCGTCGACTCCAAAGAAACCGTTTTGACGGACCATTACTCGGGCAACGTGTATCGAGCAGATAGTGATCAAACGATAACTATCACGCTTCCATCACTGGCTGCCGGCGGAACTGCGTTGCTGACTGCAGCAAATGGGACAATAATTGGGGGAGGAAATCAAGAGGGTGAAGAAATCCCAGAGGACACACTTAGGGTTCATTATGAACGACCAGACAATGATTTTACAGGACTTGGACTATGGTTCTGGGGGGATGTGGAAACCCCATCGGAACAAAAAGGGAGCTGGCCTAATGGAGCTTCACCATTTACGGATAATCCTCTAACCGATTATGGTGCCTATGTCGATATCAAGCTAACAGAAGCTGCAAAGACAGTCGGGATGCTTATAAATAATTCTAATGGTTCCAATGTGACACCGGATATTTCTGTTGATATCCTCTCACCTGAAATGAATGAGATCTGGCTATCCGAAGACGGACACGTATCGCTATATGAACCAGCTGACCTCGATCCGAATAAACTGCGGATTAATTATTTAAGTGAGGACGGAGTCTATGAACCATGGGGAGTATGGACATGGGGGGATGTAGCGGAGCCTAGCGCAAACTGGCCAATGGGTGCCCATGCGTTTTCAAATAAGCAAGTAGGAAAATATGGTGGCTATGTGGATGTTGATCTCGCTGGACATGCCGAAGAAATCGGATTTCTGCTGGTGGAGAGAAAAGGCGGTGGCAATCAAACTGGAAATATGTCCTTCTCCGAGTTTGAAACACATAACCAAATTTTCCTAAAAGAGGGAGATGAAACGGTCTATACGAATCCGTATTATGTTTTTGAAGAAGGAATCAAATATGGCGAACTGGTTGCACTCGACCAAATTGACCTGACTTTTACATCAACAGCTGATTTCTCTGAGCAGGAACTTTGCGAAGGGATTGATTTGAAGGACAAAGACGGCAATGAAGTGAAAATAAGCTCAGTTACAAAGAATGAAGATGCCAAGACCGTTCATTTGAAAGGCTCTTTTGATGTGGAACTTGCACCGTATCTTGCAACTTTTATGAATCAGTCGGTACAGGTGAATAAGAGCTATAAGCTTACCGATGAGCTGTTCCGTTATGATGGTGATGACCTGGGAGCAACTTTGAACAAAAACAAATCCGCGACGTTAAAGGTTTGGTCGCCAAGTGCGGATAATGTTTCGGTCATTTTATACGATAAAAAAGATCAGGATAAAGTTGTTGGCGCACCTATTCCAATGTCGAAAGATGATCGTGGAGTCTGGGAGGTTACACTGAATAAAGGCAATACCGGTGTTCCTAATCTTACAGGATATTATTATCATTATGAAATTGAGCGGGATGGGAAAAAAGTGCTCGCCCTGGATCCCTATGCAAAATCAATGGCAACATGGAATGTAGATGTAGCAGATGAAATTCCAGTTGGAAAAGCAGCCATTGTCGATCCATCGAAAATTGGTCCGACACTCCGTTACGCGGATATTGAAGGATTTGAAGAACGGGAGGATGCTATCATTTATGAGGCGCATGTCCGTGACTTTACATCAGATCCAAGTATTGCAGATGACTTGAAATCCGACTTTGGAACGTTCGCGGCATTCATTGAGAAGTTAGATTATCTGGAAGAATTAGGGGTTACCCATATTCAGCTGCTTCCGGTAATGAACTATTACAATGTAAATGAATTTGATCGTGAACGACTGATCGATTATTCATCCAGTGACAACAATTATAACTGGGGTTATGACCCGCATAGTTATTTTTCATTAACAGGCATGTATTCGGAAGATCCGGATGACGCCGAGGAGCGGATAAAGGAATTTAAATTCTTAATTAAAGAAATCCATAAGCGTGATATGGGTGTCGTCCTTGATGTCGTATACAACCATACAGCGAAAGTGGATATTTTTGAAAATCTGGAGCCAAATTACTATCATTTCATGGATGCAGACGGTACACCAAGGGAGAGTTTTGGCGGTGGGCGTCTAGGTACGACACATGGAATGGCAAGAAAAGTTCTTGTTGACTCGATCACATACTGGGTCGATGAGTTTAAAGTAGATGGATTCCGCTTTGACATGATGGGAGACCATGATGCTGAAACGATTCAAATCGCGTATGACAAAGCAAAAGAACTGAATCCAAACATCATCATGGTTGGAGAAGGGTGGCGAACGTATGCAGGCGATGAAAATGGCGGAGATGTGATGCCGGCAGATCAGGACTGGATGCAGCATACGGATAGCGTTGCATCATTTTCCGATGAGATAAGAAATGAACTGAAGTCTGGTTTCGGTTCGGAAGGAGAACCTCGTTTTCTAACTGGTGGAGCAAGGAATATTGAGCAGATTTTCGATAATGTTACAGCTAATCCGCATAATTTCCTGGCAGATGATCCTGGCGATGTCTTATCTTATATTGCAGCACATGACAACTTGACCCTTCATGACGTTATCGCACAGTCGATAAAGAAGGATCCGAAAGTCCATGAAGAAGAAATTCATAAACGCATTCGTCTCGGGAATACAATTGTGTTGACATCACAGGGAACAGCCTTCCTGCATTCCGGTCAGGAATATGGGCGTACGAAACAATTCAGGCACGAGGATTACAAGGAGCCTGTAGCTAATCCGCCATACAAATCAACGTTCATGGCCGATTTAGAGGGTAATCCATTTGAGTATCCATATTTTATCCATGACTCTTATGATTCAACCGATGCAGTGAATAAGTTTGATTGGGAAAAGGCAACAAATGCAAAAGACTATCCCGTTCAAACAGAGACAAAAGACTATACAGAGGGACTCATTGAACTGCGTCGTTCCACCGATGCATTTACATTGGATACAAGGGAAGAAGTGAATACTAACGTTACTCTAATTGAAGCTCCAGAAATACAGGAGCAGGATTTGATTATTGGCTATCGTGCCGAAGCTCCTCAGGGAGATGAAGCATACTATGTATTCATCAATGCTGACGATAAAGAACGTACACTGACGCTTACTGACTATAACTTAAGCGATGGAAAAATAATAGTGGACAGTGATGAATCAGGGATTAAAGAGGTGAGGGACCCATCTGGATTTGAATTGACTCAAGAGGGGATTACGATCGATGCTTTAACTACGGTGATTGTGAAAGAAGGCGGAAAGAAAAAACCCGGAAAGGGGAAAAAACGGTAAAAACGCTTCAGGAAAAGTTTAAAAACCGGACAGTGCCAGGCACTGTTCGGTTTTTTTGATGTGCTCAATTATAGAATTTTTAATTATCCTACATTTGCCTCCTCTGAATTAATCGCCAGCTCATATTTTTCTTCACTCTTATCAACAACTGCAGCTCCTACTAAGTCGCCTGTTACATTACAAGTAGTAAAGATCATATCGGTGATTACATTCACTCCTGCTGTTAATGCGACAATTTCAATTGGTAGCCCTACTTCCGTAAGTACAATCGAGAGTCCAATCAATCCAGCACCCGGGACTCCAGCTGTACCAATAGAAGCAATGGTACCGGCAAGAACTATTGCTACCATGGCAGCGAAACTTAGCTCCATGCCAACAACATTGGCAGCAAAAATCGCTCCAACTCCGTAATGGATTGCCGATCCATCCGAATTCACAGCTGCCCCTAACGGTAAGGTGAATTTTGAAACACTTTCCCTAATGCCGGCCTTCTCAGCAGCTTTGATTGCCACTGGCAGTGTTGCTAAACTGCTCGATGTAGTGAAGGCAGTGATTAATGCATCCCAAACACCTTTGAAAAACCGTTTAATTTGAACGCGTAATAATAATAAAAACACTAAGTAGACAAAGACAAATTGAATGATTACACCCACATAAGAAGCGCCTACATAACTCGCAAGTGAATAAAGTACATCAAATCCTTGCTCGCCGATTTTTGAAGCAGCGATTGCAAATATACCAATTGGAGCATATTGCAGGATTCCATTAAGAATTCGGAATGTTACTTCGCTCCCTGCTTGCGAAAAATCATATAATAGATTACCAAAATTATTAATTCTTTTTTCTTCTGAATGTCGCATCGAAACAATGACAAACCCAGCAGTTAATGCTACAAATACAATACTTAAAATATCCCCATTAACTAGTGATTGAAAAATGTTTGTCGGAACAATTGCCAGCATCGTATCAATAAAGGATGGTGCTTCGGGAACGTCAATATGTTCCCCAGTTAATTCTAGTCCAACCCCAGGATTGAACCAGCCACCGACTACGATTCCTACTAACATTGCAATTGCAGTTGTCAGCATATAGTAGATAAAAATTTTTACTCCAACACGGCCAAATTGCTTTGGATTGGAGGAGTTTACTGCACCGATTAGTGTAAAAAGAATAAGTGGAACAATAATCATCTGTAAAAGTCGAAGAAAAAGATCACCTAGAGGCGACACAAACTGTGCAGAGGGGCCAAACGCCAGTCCAGCGATAATCCCCAATAAGAAGCCAACCGTAATTTTTAGTATAAATGACTTGTCACGATACCATCTCCATAAAGAATGCATCATAATCCCTCCTATAATTTACTAGCAAACAAAAATTTAACCAAGCTCATCGGGTTTGTAATATCACCTCCAAATGATTGACGCTCATTCTCTGCAGTATTACGTCAGCATGTTTTAATATAAAATTAGTAGAGAAATGAACTGAATTTGAATGCGCTTTCAAAATGTGTGAAGTTAAAATTCATCGTTAATAAAAGCAAGAAACCAGAATAAGGGCAGGAATGCATATTCCAACCTTAAACTGGTTTCTATCTAAGGTTAGCTCCACTTCTTCAGCTAAGTCAATTAGATTTAGCAGTTTATTGTTATATTGTTATTTAAATTTAACAAAAATTCGAATAATAATCAATAGCAATGTTAAAATCCATAATCTGCAATAATAAGGCAGTCTCAATCATTGAGTCTAAAACACTTTAACTTATCCTTCTAGAACTTTAAAAGAATCACGTACATCTCTTGCAAACTGTACTGGATTATCAATTTTTACAAAATGAATATACATGAGTCTTGGACTGTCAAAGAGCCAATGGTTGTGGAAAGCTGTTATTATAATTCCATGCCCGCGTAATTTACTAGCTAAAGGATTAAACTCTTCTTCCAAAATGACCGACTCGCCGCTGCATAATGCTCTTCCATCTGGAGTTAATGATTCAAAAGTAAACATTTGAGGTACTGCAAGAAATGACCGGGTTGGTCTGCCTAGAATACGGGGTTTCAAATTCAATCTAGATCTCATTATCATGCAAACTCCATTTTCAAATGTATGATCCCCTCCTAGGATTTGATGAAACTGTTCACAAAGTCCTTCAGCATTTGGATTCGGGCGATTCCGTCCTCTATCCCTGCTATATCCTCTAACATTGCGAGTTGTTAATACTTTAAGAGCTTCCCTTGTTTTTCTTGCAAAATCCAGCGGTTTATCAATGGATTCCCAGTGGATATACATTAGGCGAGGATCATCAAATAACCAGTGATTATGAATAGCTGTTACAATAATTCCATTCTTTCTTAATATGGAAACAAACGGATTGACTTCATCCTGGAGAATCACAGTCTCACCTAAACAAAGAGCCTCACCATGACTTTCCTCTTGCTCAAAAGAAAAGGCCTGTGGGACGAACATAAATGACTCTGCCCTACGTCCCAACACCGTTGGGTGAAGGTTATCCCTAGATCTTGTTGCTGTACAAACCCCATTTATGACAGATGGGGTTGCACCCAAAATAGCTGCAAACTCTTGGCAAAGCCTTGTCGGCTGCATATTATTCATTTCATCCATGTATTAAACTCCCTTCAAATAAATGTCTATCCCATTCTATTCAAATACAGTTATTTTGATAGGGCAAAAATATTATAAATAATAGCTATACTTTCTTCTATTCCTTATCTCTCGTATTAGACGCTATTTCGTACCTGTTTTAAACGATAATTTGCATGTAGGGTACCGACAGCATTTTGATAATCAACCTAAAAAAGTCGAATTCCTCTGCACTTAGGAATCGACTTTTTGGGATTAATTTATTTATTGCTTCATAAGCGGTACATAGACTGAACTTTTTCAAGATCATTTATAAAGAGGTTAATTTCCTCTTGGCTCAACCGGATAAGCATTTGATCATATAAAGTAATGATTTGACCGTCTATGTCATCTCGGTGTTTTTTCAAATAATCATATAGACTTTTTAACTGGCTTTCTTTAATGATTGATTCTGTGGTAAAATGTTTTACTTTCTGTAAGGAAAATTCGTTCATATGTTCATTAAACTCCCCAGAAATAATGTTCCCCGTCAGCAACATATAATCCCTCCTAAACTATGGGTCAGTTTCTGTTAGTTTACCCGAAAGGTTTGAATCTATTATTTATGGGGAATAAGCTTTTAAAGAATGGTAAGTTATTTGGTTTTAATCAGGTTAGAAACTAGAGTAAGTGTGTGTGCTTTATTAATATTTACAATAACTTTACAGTATTTACGGTGCTTCTCTCTTTATTTTCGAAGCGTTTCCATGTATAATATAATTAAGTGAATTAATTCACAAACAATATTGCCTTATAAGCAAAATGGAGTGACCTAAAATGAAAGTTAAAAAGGCAAGAGGTTCTTTATCTGAATTCAATTATCAAACCCCAGGCTATATTACTAGAGACGATATAAAAAGCAAGTTTTTAAATTATTATAGTGTAAATGTGAACATAAATCCTTCAATTAATATACCCGATCCGGGAATGTACTATATTTCACTGAAAATTGGCGATTCCTGGCATGCGGCCATCGCCTCCGTTACCGAACCAATTTCTTTAATAGAACATGAAAATAGAAGAATAAGAGCTTATATTACTAATTTGAGCAGGGAGATAAATGATGAGAAAGTATTGATTTCCTGGCCAAATTTCCCTGAAAGTAAGTCAAATCAAATGAACCAGAATGAATTAGGTAAGGTAGTTAGTTTATAATATACCATCAGAGCAAAAAATCTCGTATTAAACGGGATTTTTTTATATTAATTTCAAACTTTTATAAAAAGTTTATTGTATATTTATACAATAAAAGTTATAATTATAATATTAATTGTTTTCATTATAGGAGAGAATGCTATGGAAAGAAAGAATATTATCATTATAGGTGCGGCTGGAAGAGATTTTCATAACTTTAATACGTATTATCGGGATAATGAAAAATATAATGTGGTTGCTTTTACAGCGGCACAAATTCCGGATATCGATGGACGCAGGTATCCAAGTGAATTAGCGGGTGAACAATATCCAGAGGGGATTCCGATTTATTCACAGGATCAATTACCAGAGTTGATTAAAACGCTGCATGTTGAAGAATGTGTCTTTGCATTTAGTGATATTAGCTACGAAGATGTGATGGGAATAGGCGCAATCGTGAACGCTGCGGGGGCTGACTTCAAATTACTCGGCCCAAACAGTACGATGTTAAAAAGCAATAAGCCTGTTATTTCCGTTTGTGCAGTAAGAACTGGGACAGGGAAAAGCCAAACATCGCGTAAAATTATAGAAACATTGCTAGCGCACGATGTAAAAGTAATTGCAGTAAGACATCCAATGCCTTATGGTGATTTAAATGCGCAACGTGTGCAGCGTTTTGCGACAGTTGAGGATTTAAAGGAACATCATTGTACGATTGAGGAAATGGAAGAATATGAACCACATGTTTCACGAGGTAATATTGTGTATGCTGGTGTTGATTATGCAGACATATTAGCAGCTGCTGAAAATGATCCAGATGGCTGTGACGTTATTTTATGGGACGGTGGAAACAATGACTTCTCCTTTTACGAGCCTGATTTAGCTGTTACAGTCTTGGATCCGCATCGTCCAGGTCATGAGCTGAAATACTATCCTGGCGAAGTATGCTTAAGAACAACAGATGTGGCGATTATTAATAAAGTGGACAGTGCACCAGAGGAAAGCGTTCAAATAGTTGAAAATAATATTAAATCTGCAAGTCCTGCGAGCACGATTATTAAAGCTGAATCAAAAATTTCAGTTGATAATCCGGAGCTTATTAAAGGAAAACGCGTGCTAGTCGTTGAAGATGGACCGACACTTACACATGGGGAGATGAAACTTGGCGCTGGTACCGTTGCAGCGGAGCGTTTGGGAGCAGCAGAGATTATTGACCCGCGTCCATTTGCAGTAGGTACACTAACCGGTACATTCAGCAAATACCAGCATATTGAAAACGTCCTTCCAGCGATGGGGTATGGTGACCAGCAATTGAAGGATCTGGAAGAAACAATTAATAACGCTGATTGTGATGCAGTGATTATTGGAACACCAATTGATTTAACACGTGTTATTTCAATTAATAAACCAACGACACGTGTATATTATGATTTAGATGAAATGGAAGGTCCGAATTTAAGGGATATATTAAAGAATTTCATCCAGGAGCATAAGCTTGCGGGGAAAATCGGTAATATTTAAATAATTTGCAAAGGCTAGCATACATTCGTTGCTAGTCTTTTTTTAATAGGAGCGTCAATAAAATTCCACCCTCAATCATTGATGTTGTGCCTTTAATCGGAATATCATTTTACATAAATACCCTATCCATTAGCAGAAACGGTATAATAAATTGGCAAAAGTAGGCATTAAAAAGAGGCTGCACCTGAGTTTTGGAATGCAGATATCGGAAATAATATAAACATACGATAATTTTTGTTTTTCATTTAAGGAAAAAGTTAAAGGAGCAAAGGAGAAACTATGACAAAGAGTAAAGAAACAGGATGGAACATAGACAACAGTTATTCCCGCCTGCCGGAATCATTCTTTTCCAACATTAATCCAACTCCTGTACGTTCACCGAAGCTGGTCATTTTTAATAATCGGTTGGCAAAATCCCTGGGTTTGAATGTTCAAGCGTTACAAAGTGAAGAGGGTGTAAAGGTGCTTGCAGGAAACAAGATTCCCGAGGGTGCTTTGCCTCTTGCTCAAGCATATGCGGGGCATCAATTTGGGAATTTTAACATGTTAGGGGACGGACGAGCTGTGCTGCTAGGCGAGCAAATCACCCCCAAAGGTAAGAGGACCGATATTCAGCTTAAAGGTTCAGGCAGAACACCATTCTCCCGCGGGGGCGATGGGCGAGCAGCACTTGGACCAATGCTGCGTGAATACATCGTCAGTGAAGCAATGGATGCGCTCGGTGTTCCAACCACTCGCAGTTTAGCGGTAGTAACAACTGGTGAATCAATAATCCGCGAAACCGAGCTGCCGGGTGCTATTTTGACCCGTGTGGCCGCAAGCCATCTGCGTGTTGGTACCTTTCAATACGTAGCACAATGGGGCACTGCTGGAGACCTCAAGATCCTTGCTGACTATACAATAAAGCGCCATTTTCCAGAGATTGAGGCAGATGAGAGCCGATATCTTTCGCTGCTTCAGGTAGTGATTAAGCGTCAGGCAGAACTCATTGCAAAATGGCAATTGGTTGGCTTTATTCATGGAGTAATGAACACAGACAACATGACCATTAGCGGAGAAACCATCGATTATGGTCCTTGTGCCTTCATGGATACCTATGACCCTGGCACAGTATTCAGCTCCATTGATGTCGAGGGACGTTATGCCTATGGGAATCAGCCATATATTGCTGGATGGAATCTTGCGAGATTTGCTGAATCGCTTTTGCTATTATTGGATGATAACCTGCAGCAGGCTGTCAAGCTGGCTCAGCATGAGATTTCAGGTTTCAATGAACTGTATCAATCGAAATGGCTCACAGGAATGAGAGCCAAACTTGGCATATTTAACGAAGAAATACAGGATAAGACCCTTATCAATGATCTTCTCAGTATGATGGAGAAGTATCGTGCGGATTATACCAATACGTTCCGCTCATTAACCCTTAATAGACCTGAAGAAATGACTCTGTTTGGAACTTCGGAGTTCTCGAAGTGGCATGAGCTCTGGCAAGCAAGATTGGGAAGACAGCAGGAATCGAAAGCCTCTTCAAATCAGTTGATGCGCAATAGCAATCCTGCTATAATCCCACGAAACCACCGAGTCGAAGCAGCATTGGAAGCTGCAGTGGAGCAAGGAGACTACAGCGTGATGGAACAGCTTTTGGGTGTTCTTTCTAATCCTTACGCATACACTGCTGAACAGGAAGCATACGCTGCATTGCCTGTGTCTGCAATCCCTTACCAAACCTTTTGCGGTACGTGATAAAATTATTTAGAGAAATTAGGAACGTTAATAGATTGTCATGGTTTACGATTAGTCCAAAATAATGCTGCTCATTTCGTGAAGCAGCATTATTTTTATTTCCCTTTCTATAAGTGCTTGCCAATTTCTTTGTCTATAACACTCTATAAATCAATGCACTTGACTTCACAGCATTTTCGCTGTTGCTAAGCTGGTTTCACGCCACTCTTATATGGTTAATTCAGCCGTTTTCCGGGTAATTAGGATAATATGCTGCGGTTGTGAAACGCAGAATGATTTATCTTAAGGAAGGTGGGTTAGAATGTTTGGCGTCAGTGATTTCCTGAGACTGACTTTATCCGTGTTTATCATTCTGCCTGCCGTATCCCTTATCAGGGAATTGGGGTATTTTATTGCAGGGAAATTATTAGGTGCGAAGGGCATTACCATTACGATTGGAACAGGACCGAGCCTTTGTAAATTCTGGATAATTGATGTGCGGAAATTTTACTTTATGTTCAGCTGGTCTCATTACGATTCGCTTGAAATAAATACCAAATGGGCGCATGTATTTGTTTACAGTGCCCCCATGCTGACCAATTTAGCGGTTGCACTGACCCTCAATGCTTTACTAGCAAATGGCGTACTGCAAAATCAATCGTTTTGGAACCAGTTTATCTTTTACGCCTTTTACTTTCTTCTATTTGATGCCATTCCTATGTACCAACCAAATGGGCAGCCCAGCAACGGAAGGATCGTCTATGATTTGATACGCTATGGAAAGCACAGTGACTTCCAGCGTGATGACTTGAAAAAATCAGACGAAAACAAGGATGATGACTGTGAGTGACAGGTGCCACAGCAGAAATTTACTGGTATAGCGGGGATTCGTGGAGCAAAGGGTGTTTTCTTGCCAAATGAATTCCTTTTTAAAAAAACTCCCTGATCACTGAAGAAAATCAAGGAGTTTTTTATTTCATTTCTTTTAAGAGTTCCTAATTCTTTTATTCCCTTTTTGTACTTCAACTTCACTATTTAATCCTTTCAGTAATGAGAAGGTCATAACAATTAGTATGATAGTGAAAGGGAGAGCAGCAGCGATGGAAGCCGTTTGCAATACTTCTAAGCCACCAGCTAATAGCAAAACTGCAGCTAAGCCTGATTGAATGACACCCCATGTTACTTTAATTTTATTTGAAGGGTTTAATGTTCCACCTTCACTTAACATACCAAGTACAAAGGTTGCTGTGTCGGCAACGGTTATATAATAAATGGCCACGACAGCAAATCCCAAAATACTTAGCAATGAATTTAACGGGAGGTAATCGAAAAATGTAAAAATAGACAATGATACATTTTCGGAAATATAGGCGGCCAGGTTTTCATTCCCCGCTTGTTGAACAAGTTCTAAGGCAGATCCGCCGAAAATGGACATCCATAAACATGTTCCGAGAGTAGGGACAATCAATACGCCTATCACAAACTCCCTTACTGTCCTTCCTTTTGAAACCCGGGCAATAAACATTCCGACAAATGGAGCCCAGGCAATCCACCATGCCCAATAAAATAGGGTCCATGATGCAATCCATTCTTCCCCTTCACCAAAGGGGATTAGCCTTAAGCTCATAGGGATAAAATCACTAATATAGAGACCCGTTGTATTAAAAAAGACTTTAATTATAGTCAAGGTTGGCCCAATAATTAAAATCAACAGCATAATAGCAAAAGATAAAATCATCGCTGTATTCGATAAGTATTGGATTCCTCGCTCTAACCCTGTATTAATGGAGATGATAAAAATGACCGTTGCGACTGCAATAACAATCAGCTGGATGAATAGCGTATTAGGAATACCGAATATGTCATGCATTCCCGCGGTAACCTGCATCGCACCAAGACCCAGAGATGTTGCAATGCCAAAAACTGTTGCAAAAACAGACAGTATATCAATCGTTTTTCCTATTGGTCCGTAAATTTTATCGCCAAGTATTGGATAGAATGCGGAACTAATGGCTGCAGGAAGCCTTTTGTTATATTGAAAAAAGGCAAGGGCTAACCCAATAACCGTATAGATTGCCCATGGGTCCAAGCCCCAATGGAAGAAGGTGAATTTCATTGCAGTATTGGCTGCTTCAATCGTATAAGGTTCCCCGTAAGGAGGGTTTGTGTAATGGGTAACTGGTTCGGCAACACCCCAATATACAATTCCTATCCCCATCCCGGCACCAAACAACATTGCAAACCAAGAAACGGTATTGAAATCTGGCCGGTCTGTTTTTTTACCGAGCCGAATATCACCGTATTTGGAAAACAGTAAATAAATAGAAAATATCACAAAGAATAGCGTTGCACCGAGATATAGCCATCCGAGGTAATCAATTGACCCGTTATAGACGATATTGGTAACATAAGCGAGATTATCTGTAAAAAATACCCCCCAAATTATAAAAGTGAGGGTAAGTAATAATGAAACAATAAAAACACTATTTCCTTTTCTGCTTTTGCTGTTCATAGAAACCTCCTAGTAAGGTAAAAGCATTTTTTGTGGTAGATAAGAAAGTTTAAAAGCTTTCTTATAAAATTGAATTAATATAAAGATAAACTTACTCTTCGTAGTCTTGAAGGTTATAAAGAAATTCCCAATTGTCATCATTCATCAGCTCTACCGGCGATACTTCTAAGCCGCCTCCCAGATAAACCGCTTGGGCACTAATTGCAATAACCATTGTTTCTAAAATTTTATTATTGTCATTCTTCTTATATATGTCTCCTATGGATGGTAACAACTCACTGTTTAAATCACTTAAATTTTGAAGTTCCATATCATCTAAGTTTGCTGAGTCAACAGTTTGAATGTCTTTAAAATCAATTGGGTAACTGTCCTTATCACGACCCGGTTCCATTAAAAGATACTCATTGTGCTTGACACCGTGAGAGTTAGTTGTGATGATCCCTTTATTATCTGCTTTTTCTACCATTTCGATTTCATTTAGAAAATAAGTATCCAACGAATCTGGCCTCGGATTGTGAATTAAAATATAATCTCCTTCTTCAGCTTTTCTATTCCTGAGCGTATATGCTTTTTGATTGAAATTAAAGCTGTCAAGTTCCTTTGGTTTATATCTTTCCACTTCTGCTGATTTGGCTAAATGCTGTGTTAAATCCCTTAGTCTTATAAGATGAATGGATTGTTTATACATTGCTTTTATCCCATAGACCTTATGTAACTGGTTGTTGTAATAAACAAATTGTCCCTTTCTTACTTGATACAATTTCACAAGAAAATCTCCCTTCGATCGTAGGTATAAAAAATAGCTAAAAGACATCAAATGTAGCCGGAAGCTTAAATCTTTATTAGAATGTCTTATTTTTGAAAAAAAATGTTATTAAAAGTGCTGTATTTTTTATTCATGATAAGTCCCTATTAAAAAAGTAAGTATATTCTATCTCTCAACAAGCCAAATTATAGGAAATGGCCGTGTGCCTAAAAAAGTGAAGGAGAGGTAACAACATGTATTTTTACAGAGAAGATTTAATTAATATTATTGTTCCTGATAAACCTGATCCAGCTGCAGCAAAAGTAATGCAGGAAATCCTTGGCGGACATTTTGGGGAAATGCGTACGATGATGCAGTATTTTTTCCAGAGTTCAAATTTCCGCGGAACGGAGAAGAAATACAGAGATTTGCTCCGGGGGATTTTTTTAGAAGAGATTGCGCATGTTGAACTTGTGCAGACGACTATCAACCATTTGCTGAATGAATCCGGGGAGCAAGGGGTAGGTTCGGATAGTCCAAGTGGGGCACCATTGTCAAGCCCAGTGAAGCAAGACAATGCCAATCCCCATCATTATATTGTTGGTGCACAAGCTTCTCTTCCAGTAGATGCAGCAGGAAATCCGTGGAATGGGTCTTGGGTGTACAGTCATGGGAATTTGATAGGAGACTTGTTGGATAACCTTACATTGGAATCAACTGGGGTACTGCAAAAGTCAAGAATATATGAAATGAGTTCAAATAAAACGTTTAGGGAAACACTTGCATTTCTAATCGTTCGCGACAATGCGCATCAAAATGCATTTGCCAAAGCGCTTGAAACACTTGGAGTAGACTGGGGCAAATTGTTCCCCGTTCCGAACTATGATATAAATAAATACCCTGAATGCCGGAAGTATGTAGAAATGGGCTTCCACAATGCCCAGTTTAATTTTAGGCTGGATGATACTTCAATGGCAGAGATTTTCTCGGGGGAATCCCCAAGCAGGAATGGTGGGGAACTTCAGGTTACTCCTCCACCAGCAGGTTATCCAGTTCCAGTTATGCCTGAGATGCCAAATGAACACGCTCCAGGAATAAGTGACATGAATAGATAATTAATGACTCGCTCTTTGGAGTGGGTCTAATTTTTTTGTATAGGTGATATAATGAATGAATATTTACAATATTATTTACTATTTTAATTGATTAAATTCCTATATTTATTATAATAAGAGAGTGTAACAAGACAATGGGTAGACAATAATTATAGAATAATAGAAGAAAAATACGATTAAAATTTAGGAGGAAATCATGCATGGGAAGATTAATTCATTTCGAAATTCATGTAGATGATATGGAAAGAGCTCAGAAGTTTTATGGTGAGGTATTTGGATGGACATTTCAAGACTGGAGTGAATATGCAGGAATGCCTTACGCTGGAGCAGTGACTGGCGATGAAAGTGAACTCGGAATCAATGGAGCTTTAATGCAGCGCCAAAGTGCCCCGCCGGAAGTTAACCAGGCTTTGAATGCTTTTGCTTGTACAATTGGTGTTGAAGATTATGATGCAGCGGAGAAACAGATTATTAACAATGGCGGTAAGGTTGCCATGCCAAAATATGCACTGCCAGGTATGGCATGGCAGGGATACTATCATGATACCGAGGGAAATATATTTGGAATTCATCAGCCCGACGAGAACGCCAAATAGAATTCTGTAAAAGTGAGTCAGCGCAGTAATAAAAATATTCATCATAGGACAATTTTTCAGGTTAATGCATCTTCCGGAAAATTGTCCTTTTCTTCAGCGTAAATGATCCTCACATTAGGCTGGTAGTTCATCTGCTTATTGTTTTCTTATAGCTCCCCTTTTTGGTTTTAAGCAAACAACCAGCTAACGGTTGCACATCCATTGTAATTCCCAAAGTATTCCCTTATACTTTTTCATATCAATAGATAAAGGATGAACTAATGTGAAATTTGAAGATATTTTACCTCGTTTGAAAGCTGGAGAGAAGATTATTCGTGAAGGATGGCCAGGAGCTGAGCTATATGTAAAATTAGTTGGTGAGACTACGGTTGAAGGTGAGAAATTGAACCCTTATTTCTTGATTAATGTTGAGGGAGAAGGCTACACGATGTTTACGCCAACGGTTTGTGACTTGCTGGCAGATGATTGGAAAATTGTTGAATAATAGAAGGCTGCCCATGTGTCGCATGGGCTTTTCTGATTGAAGGTGAGAAATATGCATTTTAATGAGTTTGAAGAAAAAATTGTGTTTGTAACAGGCGCAAATTCTGGAATAGGATATGCACAGGCTGAAGCTTTTTTAAAGCAAGGTGCAACTGTGTTTGCAATAGATTTAAAGGAAGATGGTCTCGTCAGGTTAAAAAATACATATGGTGACAAATTTGATTATGCACTTGGAAGTGTACGTGAGAAGCGTGATGTTGAAACAGCTGTTCACAGAGCCATTGAGCAATATGGGCAAGTTGATATCCTTCTTAATACAGCGGGTGTACTCGATGGCTATGCAAAGACATTGGAAACAAATGAGGCATTGTGGGATCGTGTAATTGATACGAATTTAAAAGGGACATACCATGTAACGAATGCAGTCTTGGTCCATATGCTGAATCGGAAAAAGGGCGTCATCGTGAACATGGCTTCAATTGCAGGTTTTGTCGCTGGTGGCGGGGGAGCAGCATATACCGCTTCAAAGCATGCGATTATAGGCTATACGAAGCAGCTTGATTATGATTATGTTCGAGAAGGAATCCGTGCGAACGCACTAGCTCCCGGGGCAATTGAAACGCTGATGAATAAGGCGGATTTTGAGGGAGACGCGAAGATGGCTAAATGGGTGGCGGAGGAAACACCTGCAGGAAGATGGGCCAGCCCTTCGGAAGTTGCAAGTCTCACGCTGTTTATTGCAAGCGAAGCAGCGGATTATATCCATGGTACGGTTATACCTATTGATGGAGGGTGGACCATGAAATAAGCCCTATTCATTTTTCACCCCCTCTGTTATACTACTCTAGTTAGCTTTAATGCTTGCACTATGGCACTTAGTCAGGGCGAATATGCTCTCATCCTTTGGCCATAGTTATTACTAAAATAGCGACGTGCTATTTTACAAAGGAGAAATGGAAATGAATACACAGACGTATCAGGAAACGTCACACACTTCTGCTCAAGACCTGACAAAGGTAGGTCTCGTTGCTGCGCTGTATGTTGCAGTAACCCTCATCTTATCCGTTATTAGCTTTGGAGCGATCCAGCTTAGGCTGTCGGAAATGTTTAATTACCTTGCAATCTTCCATAAGCGCTATATCGTAGCGGTAACACTTGGGGTAGTTATCGTCAACTTCATGTCACCAATGTGGTTTCTCGATGTCCCAGTCGGTGGGATTGCAACCCTTCTTGTTCTGATTCTTTCAAGAGCTTTAACAAAAAACATGAAAAATCTAAAGCTGAAGATGGCTGTGACAGCGATTATTTTTGCTTTGTCTATGTTTACTGTTGCTGGACAATTACATCTTGTATTTGGTTTGCCATTTTGGATGACTTATTTAACGGTCGGGCTTGGTGAACTATTATCTATGTCTATCGGTGGTATCATGATTTATATAGTGAATAAAAAGATTGATTTGGCAAAATAAATATGGAAAGTATAATAATAGGGAGGATAAAAGCAGGATTTATGCTGTTTTATCCTCCCTATTATCATAGGTACTTCTAATCAGTAATCTGCCTCAATCAAGGCATTTACTAGATAATTAATTCATAGCTATACTCTTAGCAGCCAGGAAGATGCCAACTGCATGACATCCCACCAGCTACTCAAACCGCAACGCCCGACTCGGCTGCAATCTCGCTGCTTTAATTGCTGGATATACACCGCAAATACAGCCGATTAAGATGGACGAGCCGAGTGCGAGCTGAACGACCCATATTGGCAGCACGAGCGGGAAGATCGTAATTATTCCGTTCCACCATTCGACAAATCCGTAGCCTAAGAGCAGGCCAATGATGCCTCCTGCAAGGCATAGTAAAATTGTTTCAAAGAAAAATTGCAATAAAATCTCTGTGGTGGATGCACCTAGTGCTTTGCGTATCCCGATCTCTCGCGTTCGTTCCCGAACAGACATCACCATCACGTTCATGATGCCAGCGCCACTGATGAATAGTGCAGTTGCAGTGATGCCGATAAGCATGACTTGCAGGATTTTTGTTACGGTTTCAATTGCTTCAAGCATTTCCGTTTGCTTGACCGTGCTGAAATCAGCCTCCTCATGATTCTGTCTGACAGCACCATGCACCTCTTTTTCCACCTGATCGAGGTTGGCAATCGAACCCGCTTTGACATAGATGCTCGTTAAATTTTCTGTACTTGTTACATCGAGTGCAGTTTGTACTGGCATCAAGATGCTATTATCGGATGTCATTCCTAGTGTTGCTTCCGATTGGAGCACACCAACGACGGTGAAGGCCTCTTCCTGGATGATCACTTCTTTGCCAACCAGACTTTCCTTAAGTGCCGGTGCCTCTTCAGCATTCACAGTTGTACCCGTGACCTTGTCCAAAAGCTTTTGCCACCACTTTTTCTCCTCCGGCTCCGCACGCTTTTTCGTCTCAGCTTCCATTTGATTCTGTTTCTGATTCAGCAGCGAGGAGTGGATCCCACTCCCCAGCACAACAACTCTATCTTTATTTACTCCCTCATCATTTGTAAAAAATCGCCCATCTTCAAGGCTCGTATGTACAACTTCCTGATAGGAATCACTTGTTCCAACAAGCATTCCCTCAACGGTGGTCGCGTCCTTATTCTGATTCTCATACTGCACTCTTCCTACGGTTTCAAGCAGTGGAGTAACGGATTCAACGGATTCCAACTTATCAATTTCCTCGGCATCCTTATTTGTCAATGTGCTAGGCACACTGGAAACCCCGTTCAGAAAATTATGGGCGCCCCCATTATCCTTTAAAACACGCCCAGGCATGACCATGATTTGCTCCGCACCAAGACCGCCCATTTGCTTCATTACCGTATCCTTCACCCCAAGAGCAATCGAGGAAAGCACAATTACAGCAAACACGCCAATAATCACACCGAAGATAGATAAAATTACTCGGAATTTATTGCTCCATATCCCAAGAGTTGCCATTTTAAAGGCTTTGACTAGTTTCATATGTATGCTCCTTCAACAACCCGCCTTTTAAATACACGGTCCGCTCCGCTCTTTTCGCCACTTCCAAGTCATGCGTTATCATAATAATCGTCACACCACGCTGATGCAAATCATCAAATATCTCTAATATCGATTCTGTCGTTTTCTCATCCAAGCTCCCTGTAGGCTCATCTGCTAATAGCAGTGACGGCTCATTTACAATTGCACGCGCAATTGCAACACGCTGCTTCTGCCCGCCCGAAAGCTGATATGGTTTTTGCCTCAGCTTTCCCTCAAGCCCAACCATCGCGAGTGCCTTCCGAACACGGTCGCGCTTATTCATAAACCATTTTCGACGGTACTCCAGCGGCAGCATCACATTCTGATAGATTGATAGATTAGGTATTAACTGATAATTTTGAAAAACAAACCCAATCTCCTTATTGCGCATCAACGTCAGCTTCCGATTACTCATCTTATGTATCGCCTTACCTCGAAACATGTACTCTCCATCATCTGGCCGCTCTAACGTACCCAATATATTCATCAAGGTACTTTTACCCGTACCGGAAGAACCCATAATTGCTACATATTCTCCTTCGCCAATATGAAAATCCAGTCCACCAAGAACCGATTCCTTACCAGCAGCAGACTTATAGGACTTGTTGATATTTGATAAAGTCATCATCTTAAATCCTCCAATTTCGACAGCCATTCTGACAATTTATATCTACCCTTTATGTTTAACATAAAAACTATTAGAGGAAAATGGACTAAAAGGCCAATGTAATAATACCCTTAACACTTTAAGATTCTACCATTTTAATTATTGAACACCTTCTTAGCTGTCAAGAAAAGCCTTTCAAAAATTCGTTGTGAATCAATGATAGGCTTTCCTGGAATCTCATCTATATATGCTAAGTAATTTTTTGAATTAAGGGTGAGATTTCTTTATTTCACTTAATGGGATTATATACAATATTGTCAGCGGTAATGGTGATTACTAATACTTGCTCTAGGTATATCCTTACAAAGAAAGACCTGCTTGTTTAAGGAAAAATAAATTTATCACTGGAATATTACTTTCGCAATGTCATCAAGAGATTGAACGCCGAGGTAATTTCCATTTAAAATGCTCAGATAACATCCTCATTGTAACAATTGCAATAAATAGAGCACCTGTCGCCCAAGGACCCTGGATGAAACCAAGACCAATGATTAATCCGCCTAGTGTTGCCCAAATCGCATAAATATCCTCGTGGAGAATCATCGGTCTTCTCCCTGCAAGAACATCCCGAATCATTCCTCCGCCTGAGCCAGTCAATGTCGCTGCAACAAGCACCGCGCTTAACGTAGCACCGGTGTGAACAGCACTAAGAGCTCCTTGTATCGCAAATGATGCCAAACCCATTGCATCAAAAAGAATGCCCCACTTACTCCAATATTGCAGCCACCGTTTTGGTATTAGAAATACAAAGATATTTGTCAGAAAAACAGCCATGAATAAATCCCCTTGCGTCCAAATGGTTTCAATTGGTATGCCAATTAACAAATTACGAATTGTACTGCCCCCGAATGCAGTTGTGAATCCTAGCACTTGGACACCTAATATGTCATAATCCTCTTCCATCGCAATAATAGCACCACTAATAGCAAAGGCAAGGGTACCTATGATATTTAGCACTTCCCATGTCATCAACGTCCTTCATCCTTTTTTGTTTTATTATAATTCCTTATAATTCCCCTGCAGTATTTATACAAACATTGGTTACACGATTAACATGGGAAAAAGATGGTAGAGGAAATTAGAGGTGATCATATGAATCAGGAACAAGCCAAATCAATTTTAAAAGAAATTATTCAAATCAAAAGCGTCAATCCTCCAGGAAATGAAACAGAGGTCGCTAAAAAGTTAAAAAGCCTTAGCTGTTGAAGATGACGACGAAGGTGATGACGATGATTAAGCAGTGTCACTTAATTTTTTAAAGCACCTTATGTACATAGGCGACTTCTTTCGAAAAAAGTTGCCAGCACTAGGAATGATGTACCTTTCTCGCAGTCTTTTATTTGTGTATAACTAACATATATGCGTTATTTTTTAGCAGTCAAGAAAGTACTACATAAGTGCAACTAATTTTTCTAAGAAAGAGGTTGAATTAGAATGAAAAAAGAGAACACAATTTATCGTCCCTTAAAATTCAAAAACATTGCATCCTTGCTGATTCTCTCATGCATGGTACTTGCAGGATGTTCAGAGGATAATGTTCAGTCTGCCGAGCCTAAACAAAAGAATCCAAAAACAATTAACAATGATTTTGCCAAACTTGAGGATGAGTTTGATGCAACACTTGGTGTCTTTGCATTAGAGACTGGTACCAACCAAAGAGTAACCTATCGGCCAGATGAGCGATTTGCGTATACATCTACTCATAAGGCGCTGGCAGTAGGGGCACTTTTACAGCAGAATTCAGTAGAGGACCTTAATCAAAGGATTACTTATACCCAAGATGATCTAGTTAATTATAATCCAATTACGGAAAAGCATGTTGATACGGGAATGACCCTTAAAGAACTCTCCGATGCTTCACTAAGATATAGTGACAATACTGCGGGAAATCTTATCCTAGAACAACTGGGTGGTCCTAGTGGATTTAAAAAAGCACTGCATGAAATTGGTGATGATGTTACCAATCCTGTAAGAATGGAACCCGAGTTAAACGAGGTTCACCCAGGGGAGACCCATGATACTAGTACACCGAGAGCACTCGCCACTAGCCTTCAGACTTTTACACTTGGAGATGTACTCCCGACAGAAAAGCGTGAGCTTTTAATCGATTGGATGAAGAGAAATACTACTGGAGATACATTAATTCGTGCTGGAGTACCAGAAGGTTGGGAAGTGGCAGATAAAACGGGAGCTGGATCATATGGTACGCGAAATGATATTGCTATCATTTGGCCACCGAAAGGAGATCCTATCGTTCTAGCAATACTTTCTAAACGTGATGCAAAGGATGCTACATATGATGATAAGCTGGTCGAACAGGCAACAAAGGTAGTACTCAAGGCCCTTAAGGTCAATTATAAATAACAATTGTCCTTAAAATTGCATGGACGAGGGACAAGTTGCCTGTTCCTCTGTCTATTTTATGAATTTTTAGTGTCAGAAAATTCTACAAAAATTTGGTAGTTGCTGTTTGTGGTGCAGGTGGCTTAGGATTTCTTTCCCTAAACTTTTTCGAACTAACAAGAAATGACCTCATTTAACTATGAAATTAAATGGGGTCATTTCTATGTTTACATATCTTTTTTTGTGCAGCAATCCGGATTTTCTTTATTTCACACTTAAATACTGCATGATTAGGGACGAGGTACCTATCCCTCTGTCCGTGCAATCTCTGCAAATACTGTTTTCAAAACCTTAATAATAAAGTCTAAATCATCATCCGTACAAGATAATGGCGGGCTTAGTGCAATAATATTATTAAACCCGGCAACCGTATCACCATTTCTGCCGACAATTAATCCATTCGCCTTACAATCACCAATTATTTTAGCAATACGCTCATCTTTAGCCGGTTGTCTCGTTTCCTTGTCTTCCACAATTTCAATCCCTAATAAGAAACCAAGTCCCCGAATATCACCGACAAACGGATGATCTTTTAATATTGCCAGCTCTTTTTGCAGCCGTTCTCCGAGTTCTGCTGAGCGGTCAAATAGATTTTCATTCTCCATAATTTCAATATTCTTCAATGCGACAGCACAAGCTGCTGGGTTCCCGCCGAATGTATTGACATGGCGGAAATGGCTATTTTCTTCGCCTGTATCAAATTTTTCATAAATATCTTTACGAATGGCAGTGACAGACAGTGGAAGGTAAGCACTTGTTAATCCTTTTGCCATAGTAATAATATCCGGTCTCAGATTAAAGTGCTGGTGGCCAAATGCCTTTCCAGTTCGGCCGAATCCACAAATAACCTCATCAATAATGAGCAGCACACCATGTCGATTGCAAATTTCCTGAACCTTTTCAAGATAAACTGGATGTGGAACAAGAATGCCGCCACCCGTGATGATTGGCTCCATTATAATTCCTGCAATTGTCTCTTTCTGCTCCCAGATGATTTTCTCTTCAAACTCCTGCGCGCGCAGAATGTTATATTCTTCAATAGATTGACCCTCGGGACGACGATAATTATCTGGAGGGGCGACATGTAAAAATCCAGGTGCTAGCGGCTCATACTTGTATTTGCGCAGTGCTTGACCTGTAGCTGCTAATGCCCCCATTGAATTCCCGTGATAGGCACGATAACGGGAAATAAATTTATAGCGGGATGCTTCCCCGTTTTGCTGATGATATTGACGCGCCAATTTGAATGCGACCTCGTTTGCATCAGAACCACTATTCGAATAAAAGATCTTGTACTCATCACCAAGCATCTCATTTAATTTCTCAGCAAGCAAAATCGCAGGTTCATGACTTTGTGTCATCGAAACATATGGCATCTTCTTCATTTGTTCATATGCTGCTCTTGCTAATTCCTCGCGCCCGTAACCAACATTAACAGCCCAAAGCCCAGACATTCCATCAAGGTAACGATTTCCCTCATGGTCTGTGATCCAAGCTCCTTCACCGCTTTCCCAGATTTTTGGTGGATTTTTCTCATTGTAAGCTGATATATGATGCCAAACGTTTTCTCGATCTTTTTCAACCAGTGACTTTGTGTTGCTCTCCACTATTGTCATGTCTTTTTCTCCCTCCGATTGTTAGTTAATCCAATAATTAGTGACGTGCAGTTAACATTTTCTTTCTAGTGTAAAATTCAATTCCATCTCGACCATTGGCATGAAGATCACCATAGAAGGACTTCTTGTAACCAGAAAATGGGAAGAATGCCATTGGAGCAGGAACTCCAAGATTAACACCTAACATACCAGCGTCGATTTCTTCTCTAAATTGACGGATTGCTTTTGCACTATCCGTAAATAGGCAAGCCCCATTCGCAAATTCCGATTGATTTGCAAGTTCAATTGCTTCATCCAATGTATCAACTCTTACAACGGATAAAACCGGCGCAAAGATTTCTTCTTTCCAAATTTTCATGTCAGTTGTTACATTATCAAAAATGGTCGGTCCAACAAAATAACCACCATCTGAGGTTGATTCATCATGACGTCCATCACGCAAAAGCTTCGCTCCTTCTTCGATCCCTAATTCGATATAGCCAAGCGTTTTATCTAAATGCGAATCTCTGATAACAGGACCTAAGAAGATTCCTTCTTCCAACCCGTTGCCGATTTTTATTTGATTGGACGCATCTACTAATCTTTCAACCAATTGATCTGCAACTTCACCAACTGCAACGACAACTGCACAGGCCATACACCTTTCACCTGCAGATCCGAATGCAGCATTCATAATATTTGTGACGGTTAAATCCATATCTGCATCTGGCATAACAATTGTATGGTTCTTAGCTCCTGCTAGCGCTTGAACTCTTTTACCATAAGACGTTCCTGTTTTATAAACGTATTCTGCAACTGGCTGTGAACCAACAAATGAAACTGCTGGAATATCTGGGTGGCTGAGAATTCCGTTCACAATATCATGTGCACCGTGCACAATATTGAAAACACCATCTGGAAGTCCCGCTTCATTTAGCAACTCGGCCAGACGATTAGCTAGAAGTGGTGTTCTTTCGGACGGTTTCAGAATGAATGTATTTCCACTTGCAATTGCTAGAGGGAACATCCAGCAAGGCACCATCATCGGGAAGTTGAAAGGTGTTATTCCTCCAATTACCCCGATTGGATAACGGTACATACCGGATTCAATATTCGTTGCGATATCTGGAAGCTGTTGACCCATCATTAACGTTGGAGTTCCTGCTGCAAATTCAACACACTCAATCCCACGAAGTACTTCTCCATATGCCTCGTTATAACTTTTTCCATTTTCCATCGTAATAAGCTTTGCGAGCTCCTCCCAGTTTTCAACTAATAACTGCTGATATTTAAATAAAATACGGGAGCGCTGTGGAACTGCAACTTTCTTCCACTTTGCAAATGCATTTTTTGCTGCTTCTACCGCTTTTTCTAAATCCTCTTGTGTTGAAATTGGAACCTCTGCGAGTATTTCTCCAGTAGCCGGGTTTGGTATTTTCTCATATTTATCTGTTGTTGATTTTACCCATTGTCCATTAATAAAATTTGTTAACGCTTTTTTTTCTGTGATTGTAGTACTCATGTTAACTCCTCCTATTCATCATTTCTTGCTAAATTATGCTGTTTGCGCTACACTTCAAAATATATACTACTGATAATTTGGATAATTTACACTTTACATAAAGTTAAATGATTGGTTTATATTTTTAACGTTTTGGAAGGGGTTACAAAATGAGTAATCTAAATCTGACAGTAAAAGACGTTCTCTCACGTGAATCATTTAGGTGCGCAACAATAATTGCAGGTTCAACTGGTTTGAATCGGCAAGTGAAATGGTCTCATGTACTTGAGACACAAGAATTTGACACATTGATCAATGGGGGGGAGTTAATCCTTACAACAGGGATTGGTTTACAATCAGATGTTAAATCTCAGCACAGATATATTAAAAGGCTTATAGAAAAAAATGCAGCAGGTATTTGTATAGAGTTAGGACCTAACTTCAAAGAGATTCACAGTGATATCGCAGCATTAGCAAATGAATCACAATTTCCAATCATCGTATTTAATGAGATTGTTAAATTTGTCGATATCACCCAAGACCTTCATACGTTTATCATTAATCAACATCATCAGATGCTTTCGAAACTGGATGCATTATCAAGAAAGTTTATTTCCTTATCACTTAAACACAATGGTGTTTTAAAAATCCTTCAGGAATTACACGAGATGTTCCGACAAAGTATCTTTTTCATTGGCACAGATGGCAAGCTATATTATTTTCCAGCGAAAAGTAAGGACAAGGCAGCGTCCATCAGGGAAGGAATTGAAGCCTCCTCAATCGACAATTTAGAACCAAAAACGCTTATTATTGGGGATGATACATTTGCAATGATGCCTGTTCGCGGGCTAGGTCAGACATGGGGCCATTTATGTTTACAAATGGAGCACCCTTTATATGAAGACTTCTTATTCCTAGTTTTAGATCGCGCAGCCATTGCTATCGTACAAATATTATTGCGAAACCGAACAATTGAAGAACGAAAGCAAAACATGGAGAGCAAGCTTATACAAAAATTATTAAATGGACAGGAATATGAACAAGATGACATACAAACTTATTTGCCTGCCCCTAGTCGAAATATGCATTTCCGAGTTTTTCTAATTCAATTAGATTATATTCAATCAGAATTCATTGATGAGGAGTGGGAAGAATTAAAGGTCCAAAGGTCGATACTTATAAGGTCGATTTTCAAACGGAATGGTTTTTTCCCAGCTATTTCAGTTAAGAAAAATCAAATCGTTGTGATTGCATTTTTTCTTGCCACAGAAGATTTGAAACAAGATACGAATCGATTCATAGAAATCACACAATACATTAATAAGATGAATGATAATAGTTTTATCGATGGAAGAAGGTGCACTTTCGGTGCTAGCATAGTATACGAGGATATTTTGGACATCAGAGCAGGTTATCATGAAGCAAGTCAAGCCTTGAAACTGCACAAGTCTCATATAACGAAAACTTATTTTTACGAGGACCTAGGAATATATAAGATTCTCCTCGCGCTTAAGGATAACAATTATCTTGACGCATATGTTAATGAATACTTATCTCCGGTATTCGACTATGACCAAAAGACAGCCAGCAATCTGTTCGAAACACTTACTGTTTATCTTGAATGTGGTGGGTCGAAAAAAGATGCTTCAGATCGCTTATTCATTGTTAGGCAAACATTGTATCATCGTATTGATAGATTGGAAATGCTGCTAGGAAAGAATTTTATGGAGCCATCGAATCGTCTTGCACTTGAAGTTGCAATCAAAGCATATGAACTACTGAATGACAAAAATAACATGGAAGGGTAAATTCCTAAATCTCTATTATTGTAAATATACTGATCTCAATAGATTCTCTTTTTTGAGTTCTATCATTTGATTACTAACTTTACATTTTGTAAAAAATTATTTCTATTATCCTTACAAATTGTCTAGAAAATTCGTGAGTCAAATTATGTATGATTACTTTAAATACATCAAACGTAATTATGTTTTGAAAGCGCTATCTTAAAAAAGATTACTATACATTTTAGGAGGAGTTTAGATGAGTAATCAACAAGGGCATTTGAAATCAGATTTAAAAATACGTCATATTAGTATGATCTCGATTGCAGGGGTTATTGGGGCAGGTCTATTTATCGGAAGCGGGGCAGTTATTAATTCCTCTGGCCCAGGAGCAATTATTTCTTACGCATTTGCGGGGCTTATTGTCGTGCTAGTTATGAGAATGCTTGGTGAAATGGCTGCTGCGAATCCAACAAGTGGTTCTTTTTCTACATATGCAAGTGAGGCAATTGGACCTTGGGCTGGTTATACAATTGGCTGGTTATATTGGTTTTTCTGGGTTGTTGTTATTGCAATTGAAGCCATTGCCGGTGCTGCCATCATGCAATATTGGATTCCAGGTTTTCCGCTTTGGCTAATGGCCTTGATATTAACTGTATTGCTAACAATTACAAATCTTTTCTCTGTTAAATCCTTTGGAGAATTTGAGTATTGGTTTTCACTTATTAAGGTAGTAAGCATTGGGTTATTCCTCGTTATTGGACTTTGTGTAATCTTTGGATGGTATCCTGGGATTGCTGCACCTGGAACGTCCAACCTAATAGGTAATGGTGGATTCATGCCAACTGGATTCGGCTCCGTGTTAATAGGTATAACCGTTGTTATCTTTTCATTTATGGGTACTGAAATTGTTGCAATCGCTGCGGGAGAATCAGAGCACCCAGCAAAATCGGTTCGAATTGCAACAAATAGTGTTGTTTGGAGGATTCTAGTCTTCTATATTGGTTCCATTGCTATTGTGGTTACTCTATTACCATGGAACTCTGCTAACATACTTGTAAGTCCATTTGTTGCGGTTCTCGATTATATTGGCATACCTGCAGCAGCACAGATAATGAATTTTGTTGTTTTAACAGCCGTTCTTTCTTGTTTAAATTCAGCTTTATATGCTAATTCCCGAATGTTGTTCGGAATGGCAAAGAAGGGTGAAGCACCTAAGGCTTTTATGAAACTGAGTAAAAAGGGTGTTCCTGTTCGTGCAATTTTATTTAGTACAATATTCTCGTACGTTGCAGTCATCTTCAGTTATATATCGCCAGACAAACTATTTATATTCCTTGTAAATTCATCTGGGGCTGTTGCACTGTTAGTTTATCTCGTAATTGCTTTCTCCCATTTACGAATGCGAAGACAGCTAGAGCTTAAAAATCCTGAGGCACTTCAAATAAAGATGTGGCTATTCCCATACCTTACGTACGCAACCATTTTCTTCATCGCGGGAATCTATGTCGCCATGTTCTTCATTGAATCCTTAAGAATACAGGCAATACTAACTCTGCTAGTTGCGATTTTAACTGTTGGATCCTATTTCGTATTTGTTCAAAAGAAATCAGATGTAGCAGATTTGAAGGAAAACTTAGCTCAATCTTCATCACGAACAACCCGATAAACTTCCCGAGCATATATCCAGCATTGTCCTATTTGGGGCAATGCTGGATATTTTTTTCACCCAAAATCCACGCTATACATCTATCAATTTCTAATATAATATAAAACTAACTGAATTATTAGGAGAGTGAAACGATGGAATTACCCCTGCAATTACAGCAACATGCAAACGCATTAGCAGAAACGAAAAAGCCATGTCTAATCATTAAAGGGAAACCAGAAAGTACGACACCACTGCAAAGCAAATTTAGCGGAAAGGCCTATTGGTTAAAAGCGGATGCATATCCTGCCACACTAAATGGAGAGCCACTCCGTTTGTTAGCACAAATTAATTTTAGTGAGATGGAGGAGACGATTCCTGACTATCCAACGGAAGGGATATTACAGTTTTTTGTAGCGGATGATGATGTGTATGGCTTGAACTTTGATGATGGGACAAATCAGGATACATTCCGCGTTATTTATCACGAAACGATTGAAACGGACCAATCAAAATGGATGACAGATTTTCCTGAATTCGGAAACGAAAACTACTTCCCAGTAGAAAAAGAATGTGCAATTTCGTTTGATGTTTCAGAGGAGTTGATGTCTTCCAGTGATTATCGTTTTAATATAATAACGGAAGTAGATAAATTATTGGAAAGTGGAACAGATGAGGATTATGCTGAACATGATGAGATAATGGATGCATATCATGAGATATCGAGCGGGCAAGGCTGCAAGCTGGGAGGATATCCATTTTTTACACAAGAAGATCCAAGAACAAATGGAGATTACCCAAACCATGATCTACTCTTGCTGCAAGTTGATTCAGATGATGATATGAATATTATGTGGGGAGATACTGGGGTGGCTAATTTCTTTATTTCATCGGAGGATTTAAAGAACCGAGATTTCTCAAAGGTTTTATACAACTGGGATTGTTATTAAAACTGGTAAGGCCAAAAAAAACTCACTTCTTTCTATATTAGAGATTGTTCCGCCTCTATGACAGAAAGGAAGTGAGTAGATTATAATTAAGCAGCAGGAGTATTGGTCGATTATTAAAGAGAGATAAATATTGTTATACCATCATTTATCGACTGGACTGTATTCATGCACCCAAACCTTCATTTCGGGAAGCCAAGGCATTTTTGCATGTGCATGCATGGAGGTCATCGATTGTTTGTATGCTTCTAGATCTGAATAACCTTCTTGCTGTGCGTGTTCGTCGGTTAATTCGCCAAGTGTCTGTCTATACAATGCATCAATTACAAATTCTTTGCCATCGAGCACCATAATTTCACCTGGATATGCATAAACTCCATTTCTTCGTGTAGCTGACTTTATCCCGTTCGATACTTTTTGTATGTCCTCTGGGATTGTGACTAGCCGTTCAATCGAACACGTTTTTTTGGGAAATTCATTCATCGTAATTCCTCATTTCATTGTTTTCTACACTCTATCATAACGATTTCTAACAAGTATAGCCAGAATTCTTTCTCATAGAATAAGAAAGCATCAAATATTTCCTGTTTAGATTCCTGTGACAGGAGAGACTGCCTGCGTTTTAGCTCTAGAACTGTAGCTCCTAATGAGTTTTTCCTTTATCTACTAGATTATTCCACATGTTAAGGACGCCTATCCCATGGTTCCAATTCACCAACCGTAAAAACTTGCTCTCTAGTTTTCATCGCTTCAATAACTCCATCCGAGATTTCTTGATTTGTTAACCACCTTGAGTGAGTTCCTTCAATTACAAATCCCAGTTGCACCTGGTGATAAATACAATTATTTGGTACAGCAACTTTTAGCTTTATTGTTTCTAAATTTGAACTGCTTCCTAAAACATGGAATAAGTTCCATTCATTCCTTTGTTTCGAAACCTCTTCAGTTATTGTTGTCAGTGCATCTTCAGCAATCGAATGTATCCATGCGACGACAAGATGAATGCTGCCATTCTGCTTAATCGCATGCCTTACTTTCTCCTGCAAATCCTTACTATTGGTGTAATCAACAAATATAGGTGTTATATGGCTTTTAAAATTTGTCTTTTCTATCAGCCTTTCCATACGTCCAGAATTTCGTGCAATGATCGATACGTGATAGCCATTATCTAATAACCAAAGTGATACTCTCGATAACATACCTGTTCCGCCAATGATTAATGCATGTTTCATTTCTAATCTCTCCTTATATATTATTCATACTGTACTAAAAAAGAATCAGCAGGGATTTATATTCCCCGCTGATCCAGCTAACGCTATTACATATTCACTGTTTTATTCTCTTCTTTAATTGTATCATTTTTGCCGGTTGCTAAATATTCCAGCAATTCATCCACTTCCGCAGATACTTCAAGTCCTCTCTTCTTATTAATATATCCGCCTAAGAAGAAGACTATTAATGTGACTAATAGCGGGAAGGCTGTTGCAATATCAGCTGGTATTATATTCGTTAATTGAGTGATTGCGAATCCAACTACCCCACTTAAGATTGAATAGATTGCTACTGGTCCATTACTGTACTTAAATCTAGAGAATTGACCAAAGATTAATGGTACTGCCATTGGCCCAACTAGTGCAGAGAACCATGTAATAATCAGGCCGATAACCCCACCGAATCTTTCTTGGTTTAATCCGACAGTAATCGTTAAAATGGTAAATAAAATCGTTAATAATCTTGCGATAAGCAAGGATTGTTTTCCTGTATCATTTTTAATTTCCTTAAATTTCTTGTTCATTGTAGGTAAGATATCCCTTTGTACTACAGCTGTTAATGCGTTAATATCCGACACCGTCATACCCATTGTACTTGCAAACAATGCCGCTAGCACAAGTCCAACTAAACCTGCTGGCATGAATGTTGTAGTCAGCATTGGGTACAATTGCTGTGCAGGATCTGTTAAATCAGGGAAGATTAACGGTGCTGCAACCATTGGTAAGAAGATTAATAATGGCCATACAAAGTATAATACCGCTGATAGCCTAGCTGCTTTTTTTGCATCCTCCCCATTTGGAGTCGAAATGAATCGTGCTGCTAAGTTCCAGTTACCTCCACTATAATCAAAGAATTTAACAATGATAAACAGGAAGATCCATAGTGGTGTATAAGAGCCATTGAATGGACTAGCATGTCCATCAGGCAAATCGCCCCACATTGTAATTAAAGAGCTTGGTCCACCGAGATAGCTGAATACCCCAACAAAAATAACGATACCAGCAATTAATTGCACGATAAATTGAACAAAGTCGGTCACCAAGTCTGCCCATAGTCCGCCAATTGCAACGTAAATAAGTGATACGGCACCAGATAAGATAATTCCAGTCCAAATTGGCAAGCCTGTGAAACCGCTTAACAAAATACCCATTGAAGCCCATTTTGCACCAATATCAAGAAGTTTAATAAGAACTCCAGTCCATGCTGTTACTTGTTGTGCTGGCAGTCCAAAACGAAGTGCCATATATTCAGTAGGTGATTGGATCCCTAACTTTTCACGTAGTCTTGGCCATCTCGGCGCAACCCATTTCGCCGTTACTAATAAAGCGAGCCCAATTGCAACTGCCCACCAGAAATAAATCGTAATCCCATAAGTATAAGCAATCCCTGCGTATGCTACGAACACTACCCCACTGTGACCCGATACGTGGTGAGATACTCCAGAAAGCCACCAAGGCACCTTTCCTCCACCAACAAAGAAGTCATCAGAGCTATGGTTTTTAGTATAACTATAAATCCCGATTCCGATCATGACTAAGAAGAAAAGCCCTACAACTACCCAATCAAGCGTTTGCATTGATTTTCACCTTTCCTTTCCCCATTCCAATATTTATCTTACTTTAGGACCAAACAGTCTTAAAGCTCGAACAGCTTTATCCCCGACATTTTGTATTTTATAATTTGCAACTTTCGCTGGTATGAAAAACTGTTCCCCCTCTTTACATGACAGTTTCTCTTTCCCTGCAACAATGTCTGCCTGCCCAGACAAGATGTATAACCCGGAATATATTCCGTCTCCCGTAATTTCTAGTTCATTTTCTACTTGAACAAGCGTCATTCGAAAATAAAGCGTATCCTTATATCCAATTAATTCCTGTTCCTTAGAGGATTGAGATTCTTTTATAACAGTAGTTGGAATCTTCCATTTCTCAAGCGTTTCTTCCCGCGAATAACTAGCATAGTTAAAGCAATTAAACATTCCCTCGAATCCAAGCCCTTGATGACACATGTGGTCATCTATTTCAAAGCCGGATGGTGAGGTCTTTTCTATGCGTATCGTATAGTCAGTCGGCTCTTGAATTTCCACTAGCAGACAACCAGGCCCAATTGCATGAGGGGTACCGCCCTCAATTAAAAACGTATCTCCTTGGTTTACTTCATATTTATGAAGACAATCGAGCATTCCTTTGGTATCTTGCTGTTCAAAAAGCTTTATCCACTGTTCTTTCGTAACACCCGGCTTAAAGCCAAGATAGACATGTGGCATTTCCCGATCAATTTCTCTGCCCCCAATTATATGCCAGCACTCTGTCTTGCCAAAGCTAGAATCAAATAATTCTTTCGCTTTTTCCCGGTCCGGATGTACCTGAACAGTTAACCGTTCTGCCGAGTCAATTACTTTTACAAGCACCCCTGTATGTTTACCGTATTTCTCTATATGGTCCTTTCCTAAAAAATCTTTAGGATTTTTCTCTATCAAATCTTTTAAATAGCAATCTTGATTTGGCTTGTCTACCTTACTTAGCCCTTCATTAAGAATATGCTCTCTTCCAGCATTTCGAGCGGAAACGGTCGACATAATCCACTCTTCTGGGAAGTGACTATCTTCTGGCTGCTCTGCCCGATGCAGCGTGTCGATTAATTTCCCGCCTAAGTATGTTCGCCAAGCTCTAGTTGCAGATAGTTTAATAGGTGAATCCACATGAATTTTTACCTCGTTTACCCCAAAATTATCCCCCCAGTTATGAATTGACAATCAAATAGTGAAACGGTTACATTATAGTTAATCAAATAATCCGATTAACTATACGAGATAAATATAGTTGTAGATGTTTTACTTAGATTTTCTGTGAGACTAATTTATTTGTCAATCAAACAAACAAACTATTAATCAACTATTATTATATTTGTAAGCGTTTAATTTTTCAAGTGTTTTTTTGTTTATTTAACAAACTCCAAATATTAATGATATAATATATATTAGGATATTATTATTTATTCAGAAAAGGTGCGATGTTTTAAGTAATGATGTAAACGCTTAAAATGAGGGTGATACATCTTTTCTGTAAATATTAAGGGATAGGGAAGAGATATTAATGAGTAGACAACCGAAGAAAACAAACGTTATCTTGATTGGTGCCGGTGTCATGAGTGCAACATTGGGCTCCTTACTGAAAGAGCTAGTACCAGAATGGGAAATCAAAGTATTTGAGAAACTCTCCAAACCTGGGGAGGAGAGCTCGAACGGCTGGAATAATGCGGGCACAGGGCATTCCGCACTTTGTGAGCTAAACTACACACCAGAGATGCCAGATGGATCAGTCGATATTAGCAAGGCATTGAAAATCAATGAACAGTTTCAGATTTCAAAGCAGTTTTGGTCTTATCTAGTAAAAAATAAATTAATCCAAAATCCTCAAGACTTTATTATGCCATTGCCGCACATGAGTTTAGTACATGGAGAAAAAGATGTAGCGTTTTTAAAGAAACGGTTTGAAGCGCTTTCGAATAATCCTTTATTTGCTGGGATGGAGTTTTCCGATAATCCGGAAAGGCTGATGGAATGGATGCCCCTTATTATGAAGGAACGTACAACAAATGAATCGATAGCAGCAACAAAGGTTGATTCTGGAACGGATGTCAATTTTGGTGCATTAACAAGTATGTTATTCGATTATCTAATCAATAAAGATGTTGAGGTCAACTATAGACATCTTGTTAGGGATATGAAACGCGCTCAGGATGGTTCATGGGAAGTAAAGGTACATGATATTGATGGAGGAAAGCTGGAATACCATACAGCTGATTTTGTCTTTATTGGTGCTGGCGGCGGAAGTTTGCCTCTGCTTCAAAAAACGGATATTCCAGAGTCGAAACATATTGGCGGCTTCCCTGTAAGTGGGCTGTTTTTAGTATCGGATAAACCAGAAGTTGTCGAACAGCATCATGCAAAAGTGTACGGGAAGGCGAAGGTTGGTGCACCTCCGATGTCTGTTCCGCATTTGGACACACGGTATATTGATGGCAAAAAAACGGTGCTGTTTGGACCATTTGCAGGATTTTCACCGAAGTTCCTGAAAACAGGTTCCTATTTCGATTTAATCCGTTCAGTGAAGCCGAATAATGTCCTCACAATGCTATCTGCGGGTGCAAAAGAAATGAAATTGACGAAGTACTTGATCCAGCAAGTGATGCTGTCGAATGAAAAGCGTATGGAGGAATTGCGTGAGTTTATTCCAACGGCAAAGAGTGAAGACTGGGATGTAATCGTCGCCGGTCAACGTGTGCAAGTAATCAAGGATACCGAGGCTTTAGGAAAGGGAACACTTCAATTCGGCACAGAGGTCGTTACTGCAGGCGATGGTTCAATCGCTGCATTGCTTGGTGCTTCACCAGGGGCTTCTACTGCGGTTTCCATCATGCTTGAAGTACTGGAGAAATGCTTCCCGGAATATATTGATAAATGGGAACCAAAAATCAAAGAAATGGTCCCTTCTTATGGCATGTTGCTACTGGAAAATCCAAAGCTTATCCGTGAAATCCATGCTTCAACGGCAAATGCGCTTGGATTAGAAGAGGATGGGAAACAAGCAAGTCAGAAGGAAAGTGCAGTTACATTACTAGAAGCATAACCGCCGATTTGGCGTTTATGCTTTTTTTTAGGTGTAGCCTCGTAATAAAGTAATTTTTTGACCACTTTCCAATTAAATTCAACTAGATTTAATACCAAGGCATTTTGCATGAAGGAAGAGAAGCTTATGGAAGTAATCAAACGCATCGTTCTCTATTTAATCGGAATATATGTGTTTATTATGTTTGTGAATGGGTTTATTGATGAATCGAAACAACTTTATTCGTTGGTTCAGCAACAGAGAAACGAGCAAGTGGAGCAAATGGTGCACGGTAAAGTCGCAGATCGTGATTTGTTTGGAAAAGTGAATTACTATGCGATATTTGAGGACGGAGCGGACACAAATGTCATCCATAAAAATAGGCCTAGGACATATGCGGAAATCTCGAGAAATGAATTTGAAGAGTTGAATGTCGGTGACAAGGTCGAAGGAAGCATTACTGGTCGGGCATTCAGCAACGAGGATATACGCTCTCAGATTTATGTGCATCTAATTATGATGGGTGTCTCCCTCGTCTATCCGATATTTTTTATTCTTTATCAACTGATTCATATACCGGCAGTTGGAAGGTGGTTAGATCGTCAAGGTAATTGGCTTGGTCGGTTGTTGTCCATCGTGTTTATCGGTGCTCTTTGTAGCGGACTTTTACTTTCCTATATTTCGATGGGGAAGAACATTATCAGTACAATCCAAGCGCATAGTGGAAAGCAAATAGAAACAACAGCTTTGATTACCGACAGAGAAGCTGATGATAATTATGGACGGTATGAGCGCAGTTATTATTACCTTGCACTGGAATTTGAAGATCAGGATGGCGATGTGATAAATCTGACAAAAGAAGTTTCACCGAGTATTTATTACAATAACGAATCCTCTGTTGAAATCAGCTATCCGGAAGAGTATCCATATCGAATTCATATGGATGGTTTTAACGTAAGTGATACCTTCTTCTATTTTAACGTGCTAATTATATACGGAATTACAATTGTGCTCACTCTACTGCTGATTTATGCTGCTTTCTTGATGAGGAGGAAGAAGAAAACGGGAAGCTATTGGCTGGAGAGAAAGAAATCTGACGTTAGTTGAAACGCTAAAATGACTAGTCTGTTCATTGGCAAATAAGGTAAGAGGTGACCGCATTAGATTGGTCATCTTTTACCTTTTTCACTTGAAATGATACACATTTGCACATTTCCTTCTTCAAATAAGTGGCGGAATACAATTGTATTTTAGCCATCAATCACTGTTCCTCTCTGTTCATTCTCATAGCAAATGAGCCGAACCATAGACATTTACCTGAGAAGGGTGTATAGTTACCTAGGTAACTATATTTTTTCGGAGGGATACGAATTGGAGCAGTCTTTGTTTTTTCAAAGAAATCTACAGTTTTCAAGATCATTTACGAAAAAACTCAATGAAAAACTAGTAGAGATTGGATTATATTATTCCCAATGGAGTATTGTTTATTGTTTAAAACAAATAGGACCAGTCACACTTGTGGAAATAAGTAATCATCTTGATGTGGAAAAGCCGACGATTTCGCGCACGGTAAATCGGCTGGCAGAGCAACAGCTAATTGAAGAAGTGCCAAGCAATGACAAGCGAGAGCGGATGATTCAGCTGACTAAAAAAGGATTAGAAGTATATGAGAAAGCTATCCTTATTGTAAGTGAGTTCGAACAATCATTAATTGCGGACATACCGTCAGCAGATATAGATACAGCGTTTCGGACGATTCAATTATTAAAAGAAAGACTTTAGGGAAATTGCCTTTGTTGCACTTATACAGAATGTATTCGCGGTTGCTATTCACACACGATTCTCCAGTGTTTTACTGCAATCAACGTCGATAGTTACTTCGCACTTTATCCAACTTGCAACCAACAAACTATACAAAAAGATTCATTGTTAAAAGGGAGAGAAAAGATGGAACAGAAACCTAAATTATGGACCAAAGACTTTATTATGGTCTCAACTTCGAATTTTTTACTTTTTATATCATTTTATATATTAATGGTAACATTAGCCGTATACTCAATTGAGAAATTTCATGCATCGCAGAGCCAAGCAGGCCTTGCATCGAGTATCTTTGTGCTTGGAGCGGTACTAGTAAGACCGATTGCTGGGAAGACGATCGAAAAGGTAGGAAAAAAGAAATTACTGCTTTTCGGTTTGATCTTATTCTTGGTCATGATGTTATTTTATTTTCCGGTAAATAATCTAGCGCTGCTGCTAATCATTCGGTTTATTCATGGTTTTGCTTTTGGGATTAGTACAACTGCAACTGGGACAATCGTTGCGGACATCATACCAGCTGTAAGACGTGGCGAAGGTATGGGATATTTTGCGACAAGTACGAATCTAGCGATGGCGGTTGGTCCTTTCTTAGGACTCTATATTAGCCAAAACTTTGAAAATAATATAATCTTTATTACCACCACAGTATTTGCAGTTATTGCTTTAATTGCAACGCTTTTTTTACGTGTTCCAAAAACAGCGTTTATACCGAGTGCGAGTGATGAGATGGGCGGCTTCCGTCTAAGCGATTACTTTGAAAGAAGTACGATTGGGATTGGTATCCTTGTTGCTTTACTTGGGTTTGTATATTCCAGTATTCTATCGTTCTTTACTTCTTATGCAGTAGAAATAAACTTAGTGGATGCAGCGAGCTTTTTCTTCGTTCTGTACGCAGTATTTCTTCTGCTATCTAGACCAATTACCGGCCAAATGTTTGATCGATTGGGAGAAAATGCTGTTATCTATCCGTCGCTCCTGCTATTTGGTGTCGGCATGTTCCTGCTAAGTCAGGCAAATATTGGTATCATTTTACTCATAGCTGGGGCAATTATCGGTATTGGTTTCGGTACGTTTCAATCAAGTGCCCAAACGGTTGCCATTAACGAGGCTCCAAGACATCGGATCGGTTTGGCAACATCAACCTATTTTGTGTTCTTTGACACTGGTATAGGGATAGGTCCGTTTGTACTCGGATTTATTCTGCCATTGATCGGATTCCGCGGAATGTATGTAAGTATGGCTGTTATTATCTTTGTTTGTATCTTTGTCTACTATATAGTACATGGCAAGAAGGCTGCGGCGAGAAAGAGAGCTAGAGGAGTCTGAATTTATATTTTCCCTTGATATTATTAAATAAGGGATGCAAGAGTATCAGGGCGATCATTAAGTTGATCGTCTATTTTTATGTAATTTTTTTTAGAATATTATGTTATCATTTAAATGCGATGTTATTCAAATAAATCTGCGGTCAGTATAAACATGTATTGTCTCCTAACAATAACAATTCTTCTCATCAATTAAGTACTTTTCTGAGTTTGTCATTTCGGAAAGGAGAAAATTATGAAATTAAACAATATCAATATTGAAGAACGGATGAAACATTTTCATGTGCCAGGTTTAAGTATCGCTTTAATTGAGGGCGGCCTAATTACTGAAATAGATAATTACGGCTTATTAGAAGTGGAAGGCAATAGAAAAACAAATAAAGATTCTATTTTTAGTGCTTGTTCGATTAGCAAGTTCTTATCAGGAATGCTTGCTATTAAGCTAGTACAGGAAGGGCTTTTCAATTTAGATAGCGATGTAAATGAAAGTCTTATAGCTTGGAAAGTACCAGTAAATGATTTCACTAAAATTAAAAAAGTTACACTGAGAAACTTACTAAGTCATCAATCTGGAATTATAGACCCTGATGGCAGTTTTTCTGAACTGAAACCGAAAACAGAGATTCCTTCGATGATTGAATTATTAGAGGGCAAAACTCCTTACTGTAAAGCTCCAATTGATGTGAAGTGTGAACCTGAAAGTGAATTCCACTATTCGGATGCAGGTTTTTGTATTATTCAGCAACTGATAGAAGATGTTACTAAAAATAAGTTTCATCAAGTTATGAAGGAGCAAATATTTGATCCATTAGGGATGACAAACAGCCATTTCAACACATCAGGTCTGGAAATGGATAGGCTGAATACTTCTTGTGGTCATAACAGAAACGGTGAGATAGTCGATGGAAAATATCCGATATATCCTTATCCAGCAGCTTCTGGTCTATGGACAACTTCAATGGATTTAGCTGAATTAGTTCTAGAGCTAATAAATGCTGTAAAAGGAAAAAGCAAGCTAGGCATATCAGAAAGCTTAGCAAATGAGATGGTAGCTTCACAAACAGGTAAAAGCTGGACTGGATTAGGTGTGTTTCTTGAGGGGTCTGAAAAAGAATTAGAAATTACCTCACTCGGCTGGGGAATAGGGTTTCAATGCATGGTGTCAGCTTTGCCGTATTTAGAGAAAGGTGCGGTCATCATGACGAATGCAGAATTGGGTGTTCATCAAATGGAGGGTATTATTGGAGAGATATACAAATCTCTTAGATATTAAATAGGTGTCTACGAAAGTGGAATGTCAATGGCGCAGCATTAAAGCAGATTTTATAGTGGAGACTTGGCGAAAGACACTCTAATTGCAGTAAGAATTTAGCAAAAGGAGCTTTTATGGATAAGCTCCTTTTGCGTGTTAATATGTTAATGATAGGATTTTATCGTTACGGTTATTGTGTTTTGTCCTTAATAAACCGAATATTCCTCGCAAGCATTGCCTTTCAACTAGCTTTCCTTTTTTAAAATCTCAAGTGTTTCAGTAAATTCTTTATCAATTTCGTCATTTGGTCGATATGTCGCCAAACTTACGACGTACGTAACAATCCAGCAAATGATGAACCCAGGGACAATTTCATAAAGTGTATCTGTCAATAACTTGACATTACCCCAGATCATAACAGTTGCCGCACCTGTAATCATTCCCCAAAGAGCACCTGTTGCAGTAATCTTCCTCCAGTAAAGAGAAAGTAAGATGATCGGTCCGAATGAAGCACCGAATCCTGCCCATGAGAAAGATACGATTTTCAAAATAGATTCGTCATTAGGCCAAGAAAGTGCAATCGCTATAATCGAGATGACAAGGACTGCCAATCTTCCTAAAAATACATATCGCTTATCTGATGCATCTGTCTTAATGACAGCTTTATACAAATCTTCAATGAGTGCGGAAGATGTGACAATCAGCTGGGAAGAAATCGTACTCATAACAGCTGCAAGTACTGCTGCTAGCATAATTCCCGCGATAAAGGGATGGAAAATAATTTGCCCTAGTGTAATGAAAACCGTTTCCGGATCAGCAAGTTTGGCGTTATTTTGCTGATAATAAGCAACTCCGATAAGTGCTGTTGAAACAGCGCCAAAAAGGCTGAGAAACATCCATCCTATACCAATACGGCGTGCCTTTTTAACCTCTTTGACAGAGCCAATTGCCATGAAACGGACAATGATATGAGGTTGACCGAAATAGCCAAGCCCCCACGTAACCGCTGAGATAATGCCAAGGAAGGAACCACCAGAAATGAAGTTTAATAGCTGAGGATTAACTTCACGAATACTCGCTGCTGTTTCTGAAAACCCACCAGTAAGAAATAACCCAACGATTGGTACGAGTAATAATGCGAAAAACATTATAAGACCTTGGACAACATCTGTATAGCTAACTGCTAAGAAACCGCCGAATAAAGTGTAGAAAATAACGACCGCTGATACGATTAATAACCCAACGTGATAGTCTAATCCGAATGAGCTAAGGAAGAACTTACCACCTGCAACCATTCCTGAAGATACGTAGAATGTAAAGAAAATAAGAATAATAATCCCTGAGACAACACGTAAAAGACGGGATTTGTCTTTCAGACGATTTTCTAGATAACTAGGTATCGTAATGGAATCATTCGATACTTGCGTATAGACGCGAAGTCGTGGTGCAACGAGTACATAGTTCAAATAGGCACCGACAGTCAGACCGATAGCCATCCAAGCTTCAACCAGACCGCTCAAATAGATTGCACCTGGAAGTCCCATAAGAAGCCACCCCGACATGTCTGCAGCTCCAGCACTTAAAGCAGTAACAGCCGGTCCTAGTGAACGCCCGCCAAGCATATAGTCTGTCAGGTTTGAAGTGCGTCTAAATGCATACCAACCGATAAATACCATTGCAGCCATGTAAATAATAATTGCTAATAATTGATACATTTCATTGGACATTGTATTCCTCCTTTTTGTTTATACTATCACAATATTATGTTAATTTTAGTGTTTTATTTATTACAACACTGTATCATTCACTAATTTGTACCCGACTCCTATAAAAAAACTCGGCATGAACCTTTAAGTTCACCACCGAGTTTTATATTATAAGTTCTCTTTAATCTTCTTAATTACCTCTTCATATTCTTCATCTGATAAATAAGTTTTGCCTAAATTCATTTCAAATGTAGAGCCCCAATTTTCCTTGCCTTCATATTTCGGTACTACATGCATATGTAAATGATGCAAGGTATCTCCATATGCCCCGTAATTGATTTTATCAGGATGGAATGCTTTGTCCACAGCAGTTGCTACCTTTTTAACGTCATTCATAAATGCTGCCAATTCATCTTGATCGAGATCAAATAATTCTTTTACATGATCCTTATATACGACATTACATCTTCCAGCATAGGTTTGCTCTTTAAATAGGAAAACCGTAGAAACATCGAGCTTGCCTATTTCAATCATTAGGTCGTCGCGTCGCTCATCTTCCATACAATACATGCAATCTTTATTCAATTCCATTTCAACAATCCCCTTGTCTATGTTTGATTCTATTCTTTCTTATTGTATCACTTGATGGGATTTGGGGATCGAAATTAGCTCTTAATCAATATAATATATAACCTCGCGCTTGATTCTAGAAGAGTAATCAAAACGGCAAATTCGTTCTAATTTACTGTATAATGAGAATAGCATTTTAATGAGATATATTAAGATGAAACATGTATGTGTGAAGATAAATGTTGGTACTTTTGAAGGAGATGTAGATTTCATGTCAAATGAGTTCAAACAAAAGAAAGAAAAGACATCATATTTTAGTAAATACATAAAGAACAGAAGGATTTTATTCATTTTTGGTATTCTAACTATTCTTGGCGTGGCAATGAAAGTATACTTTGATACCAATGTATTTAAAGTAAATCGAGTTTCATTTCAAAATAATAAACTACCATCTGATTCCAAACTCACCATTCTCCAAATCAGTGATTTACATAACAAGGTATTCGGTTCGAACAATGAGACAGTAATTGATACTGTTGAACAAGCAAATGCGGACATTATTGTACTGACGGGTGACTTGATAGACAGAGGTACAGATGATTTGGATTATGTCTTTTCCCTTGTTGAGAGAATAACAGCATCGAATCCCTATGTATTTTTTGTTTCTGGTAATCATGAGTGGGGAAATGACCTTACCGAAGCATTTATAGAAGGTCTTGAACAGAGAAATGTAACGATCTTAAACAACACAAGTACTGAAATTACAATAGGCAGTGCAACGATTTATTTAGCAGGGGCTAACGATGTTACAACGAATCATGAGAATCTTAATCTAGCATTTGAGAAGGTGAATCAAGAAAGCTATACGATATTGCTTTCCCATTCACCAAGCATTTTGGACAAATACAAGAATATCCCGGCAGACCTGGTTCTTAGTGGACATACTCACGGAGGACAAGTAAGACTTCCGCTTATTGGCGCTTTAGTAGCACCTGATCAAGGATTCTTCCCAGAGTTGGAGAAAGGAACATATGAATTTGGTGAAAACCAGTTTCTTTATATTGATAGTGGACTTGGTACTACTGCTGCGCCGATCCGCTTTTTTAATCAAAGCCAGGTTAGTTTGATTGAAATATCTGGAGAGAAATAAGTTGGAAATCTACTATTAACACTACAAACGATTAACTCTATGAACAATAATCAATAAACATATTGAGGTAAGCGCTAAGATTTGCTATTTGTACCTTCGTAAGTTATTAATTCCTTTAGTAAACATGTAAATTATAACTTTTTAGGGGGAAATTGATATGAAGGTGTTTATTCGAATTGCTGAAATACTGTTAGGTATCATTTTTTTAGGTGCAGGATTGAATGGTTATGTCATGTTACTTGGGTTTGACGCATTTGCTCCAACAAGTCCAGCTGCAATGGAGTTTCTAGGAGATGGTTATTTATTGGCAATTGAAAAAGGAGTAGAGATTATAGCAGGATTCTTATTATTAATTCGCAGGTTTGTTCCGCTCGCTTTAGTCGTACTAGCAAGTATTGTCATCAATATATTAGCATTCCATATTTTTGTAGACTCTGAGATACTTCCATTAGCAATATTAGTCACGTTATTAGAAGGAGTATTGGCGTGGTTTTATCGTGAAAGCTTCAAAGGGTTATTGGAAAGCAAGCCAAATGTACATTAATGTGAAGAGTCTAATTGACAAGCAATTTAAATAAGCTATAGTGCCTTACCACTTTATAAGATAACTATTGCAGATAAGCGGTGTAAGGCACTATACTTGCCTAAGCGCAAGTAGATGTATGGGTTTTAAGTTCGTAAGGGGTTACAAGTATCGATATTACCTGTGCTGATCTACAAGAATTTGATTACCATCTGGGTCTTCAATGATAAAATGTGCTGGTCCTTCACTGGATTCATCTGCTTCCGCCTGCATTGTAATTCCTTTTGTTTTCAGCTGCTTTTGCAGTTCTCGAATATCGGTAAATGAATCTAAGTTCTCAGCATTTTCATTCCATCCCGGATTGAAAGTTAAAATATTCTTATCGAACATCCCTTGGAATAAACCGATAATACAATTTTCATTCTTCATAATAAGCCAATTTTGGGTAATATCCCCACCGAAAGCCTCAAATCCGAGGTTTTCATAAAATGATCTTGATACATTAATATCTTTTACCGTTAAACTTACAGAAAATGCACCGAGTTTCAATTTATCCCCCTCCTTTGTAATGAATGATAATTTTAGTAAAGTAGTAAAACGTTACCTAAGCTAAGTATAAGTGAGTACTTTGAAATATACAATTATTTCCACTGCATGTTAGAGGGAGTGGATTGTGCGTGAAAAGTATGTAAGAATTACAATATACAGTTCGAATCAATATATTATTAACTTAATAAAATTACGCTATTTTCAGTGGAGGAGAACCTATTGAAGACGATTTTAAAAACGAATAAGAAACCTTTTTTAGCATTAATGATAATTACTATTTTCATTGCTGGTCTACTCGATATTAAATATAAAGGATTACTATTTCAACTCTTGCCTGACACGGTTAAATCCTATTTAGCTGACATTATTTAATAGGGGAGAAAGTAAGAGGAAATCCCTCATTACGGCGATTCATACAAACTTGATTGACGCTGTCTGGGGATATTTTCTGGGCAGTTGACAATATAAGAAACTATGACAGTATATGAACTATGAAGTGGAACACAAGGACAGGAGGCTTTTGCCCTCTGTTTCCAATAATAGATGGAGGTATTTAATCATGACTAATTTACCAAATTGCCCTAATTGCAATTCAGAATATACATATGAAGATGGAATTCTTCTCATTTGTCCAGAGTGTGCACTTGAATGGACAGCGGATCCAGAGGTAGTCGAGGATGAAAAGATTGTAAAAGATGCCAATGGAAACGTGCTGCACGACGGTGATACTGTGACATTAATCAAGGATTTAAAAGTAAAAGGGAGTTCTACTCCACTAAAAGTAGGAACGAAGGTAAAAAATATTCGTTTAGTTGATGGCGACCATGATATTGATTGTAAGATCGATGGATTTGGTGCGATGCAATTGAAGTCTGAATTTGTTAAGAAGGTTTAAATGGAAATTCCCTATTTTCACTATCAGTAAATTCCTTCTCAATAAGTGTATTTTTTCACAAAGCTATTTCTTTTTACTGTATAATAATGACAAACAGCAGTGTTGGGAAGGAAGTGCTACCAGAATTGAAAGCTATTGGCGTTAAGGATTTAGTTCGTGAGTTTTCATTAGAAGTATTAGCAGGAGAAGATCATATTGGCCGGAAGATTACAACTTCACGGACACATCGTCCAGGGCTTGAATTTATTGGTTACTTCGACTTTTTTCCAATGGAACGTGTTCAAATACTCGGTCTTAAGGAAATTACATATTTGCATCAGTTAAGTCATAGTGAGCGTCAGCTGCGGATTAGAAATATTGTAGATTACCATCCGCCGTGCTTTATTGTTACAACAGGGCAAGAAGGATTAATGTATCTCAAGCAGTTTTGTAATGAAGAAGACATTCCCCTTCTGCGGACGAAGGAGGATACATCCGATTTTATTGCAAAAGTAGATAATTATTTGACAAGGTCATTAGCACCAGAGATCGCGGTGCATGGTGTTTGTCTTAATGTATTCGGAATTGGAATCTTACTGCGTGGTGAATCAGGAATTGGTAAGAGTGAAACAGCACATACCTTAATCGGGAGAGGACATCGGCTCGTGGCAGATGATATGGTTGTTCTGAAGAAGCTCAGCCATAAAACGATTCTTGGCACCCATAATCAGATGAACAAGGAATTTCTAGCGCTACGAAGTATTGGGCTATTAAATGTCGTGCGGGTGTATGGGAGAAAAGCGTTTCAGGACGAAACGAGAATTGCGCTCGATATTGAACTAACAGAGTGGAAACAGCACACGTTGAACAATGAATTGGAACTAGAAACGAGCTATACAGAATATATGGGTGTTCCGATTCCGCATATCGAAATCCAGCTTCAACCAGGACGTGATGTTGCTGGACTTATCGAAGCAGCGGCAAATAATTGGTACTTGAAGCAACAGGGCTATAGCGCTGCAGAAGAGTTCATTGAGCGAATTGAGTCGGGTGATTCAACTAATAAATAAATCAACAAAGGATGTGCAAAACGATGGATTTTGAAACTGTAATGCTGGAGCTCGAAACGCTCAGCAAAGAACGAATGAAAAAAATGTACATATCCAATGGTGCGCACGAGCCGCTTTTTGGCGTGGCTACAGGTGCTATGAAACCAATCGCAAAGAAAATAAAAATAAATCAACCTTTAGCGGAAGAACTTTATGCTACAGGTAACTATGATGCAATGTATTTTGCAGGCATTATTGCCGATCCAAAAGCTATGACTGAGTCGGATTTTGATCGTTGGATGGATGAAGCGTATTTTTATATGCTGTCCGATTATGTAGTGGCAGTAACTTTATCAGAATCAGATATTGCCCAAGTAGTTGCTGATAAATGGATTGCAAGTAGTGACGAGCTGAGAATGTCAGGAGGATGGAGCTGCTACTGCTGGCTTTTAGGGAATCGTAAGGACAACGAATTTCCGGAAAACAAGATTAACAATATGCTTGATCTTGTGAAAAATACGATTCATGATGCACCGGAGCGAGCGAAAGCTGCAATGAATAATTTTCTGTACACTGTGGGGATTTCCTATTTGCCACTGCATGAAAAGGCGATCGAGACAGCAAAGGAAGTAGGAACTGTTGAAGTTAAACGAGGCAAGAAAAAAAGCAGTACCCTAAACGCTTATGAAAGTATTCAAAAAGAAGTTGATAGAGGAAAGCTTGGTTTTAAACGTAAATATGTAAGATGTTAACGATAGTCAGAGTGCATTTAAAACAAGAAAACTGGTTTGCAGAGTATCATAATAGATAATATATCAAAAACGCTCAGATTAAATCTGAGCGTTTTTGACTTGCTATTTATTTTAATAATTCTTTGTTTAAGCATCTGCTATACTACGCGATATAATCTTCTCTTTCAATGTGTCTGTCTTCTGCTTTAATATAATATTTCCCCTTGGTAGCAATAGCCAGAACAACAGTAAGGATAGATGCTAGAATCGCTGACAGGAATGCGGCAGTACTTTGTAAAAATGTACCTAAGAAACCAAGTGCGGCAATGGTACCTAATCCACTTGCAACAATCAAGGAAACGACACCAACTGGATTCCACTTATATAGATTCCGTTGCCTCGATTCGTAATAGCCTGGCCCAATCTTCAGGATACGTTTGACGAATACAGCATCCGTTACGAGAATCGCTGCCCATGTTAATAAGAATACTCCTTGGAATGTCATTACCGTTTCAAGGTGATTGACGATACCACCAAGCATTAAGATTATTGATGCAACGCCTGTAACGACAACCCAAAAACGTCGGCCTGGTTTAAATTTGAAAATGTTTTCAAAGAAATTCGATAGTGATAGTGAACCACTATAAATATTCGTTATATTGATTCTTACTTGCGTTATCATGGTAAATAAGGCTCCCCAAATACCAAGAAGCAATACAATATATACCCCTGGATTAGGCTCTCCTAAACGAACACCAAACCATATTCCGAGACCTCCCATGACTCCGAAACAGAATATTTGCGGGACAAATCCAATTGCAAATATGCCAATTTTCATATCTTTTGGTTTAAGAAAACGAGCATAGTCTGAAGCAAGTAATGGTGTTAAGCCCATAATACCGTGCTGCATCCCAATGCATAGTAATAATGCGGTTCCGCCGATTTGAACACCTTCAGGCATGTAAGACCAGAAGCTGCCTTCATATACAGACGGTGTGCGTGTAGCCATAACGATAGCTGCTATTAAGAAAATGAAGAATAGTGGCAATGACCACTTTTGCAGTTTATCCAATTGTTTGATTCCAAACCAATTTAATGGAATAACAATGGAGCCGAAGAAAATGATTAATGCCCATTGTGGGATTACTGGAAAAAATTCGTGGACGGCAGTGACTAAAATCATGCCTTCTAACGCACAGTACATAATAAAGTTAGTGGCGTAAATAAACGAGGTTAACGATGCACCAATATAACCGAATCCGCCACCTCTGGATAATAAATTCACATTCATGCCTGACTTCGCAGATAAGTAAGCGATAAATGTTCCTAATATACCAGCAACAATAATTGCATAAATGGCAGAAATAATTGCATTAATAGCACCAAATTGAAGAGCCATTACACTACCCATTTGGAAATAAAAAATCGCTGTCGCAATACCAAAAGTGATATTGGTAATACTTAACCAGCCCATGTTTCTTTTATCACGAGGGACCCTATCTAATGAATAATCGTCACTTCCATTATCCTCTACTTCGTGATCTGTATAATCAACAGATCTCATAAATATCATCTCCATTTCTTTGTGTATGTTTTCACAAGTCTGATTCATGTTTTTGTGCTCTGCTTCACAAAAAACAACAACGTTAACAATTATAACATTAATTGTCAAACGAAGCAAAAAGTCGAGTGAGGTTTTTCTGTTTTGTCAAGTTTTAATTTAGCATTTTATTAATTTTTTTTGTGTATATTTATGGCTTATAGAATCTGTAGGTTTGTCGTTAATAAACTACTTAGGTATGGAGAAATATGTATTAGATAATGAAAAACAAACAGCACCCATTAGTAAAATGGGTGCTGTTTGTTTTAAGCTACTTCGTTTTTCGATTGTTCAACTAGTACATGCTGTGGAATTTTCCAAAGCTTTATCCACTTCATAATAGATGTAATTAAAATTACAAATCCAAGAATTAGCATGATAATAGAAAGAACGCCATTTAACACATTAAAACCAGCGTTTTCCGCATTTAAGTAGACATTTTTAACCATCCAGTATCCTGCTGCATTAACGGTTACATAAAGATAAGCAAGGGGAATGAGACATGTCAGCATATACCAACGTTTTTGAGCAATCTTCAGAACTACTGTTGCTCCAATAATCAAGCCGATTGCAGCCATTAATTGGTTAGATACGCCGAATAATGCCCAGACGGAACTGATATCCCCAGAGAAAAGTAAATATCCCCAGGCTACACATGCTAAAGCACTAGCAATAATATTCGCTCCAATTGATTTCGTGTTTTTCAAAGGCTTAATCATGCCTCCAAAGAAATCTTGGATGAGGTAACGGGCAACCCTCGTCCCTGAGTCAATAGCCGTTAAGATAAAGACAGCTTCAAAAAGAATTACAAATTGGTAGAAATAAGATGCCAACGTTTCAAAGAAAGGAACTTTTGTAAAGATATAAGTCATCCCTACAGCAAGTGTAACAGCCCCACCAGTTCTTCCTTCAAGGTCCATTCCAACATCTTCACTTAGTTGTGCAAGATGGACCGTTTCTATACCTAATGTTTCAAATTTTTCGGGTGTAGAGTTAATGGCAAAATAATCTCCTGGCTGTAAAGATACAGCTGCAATTAAAGCCATAATTGCTACTAAACATTCAACCAGCATCGCACCGAACGCAACGCCTTTAACATCACTCCAGCGGTTAATCATTTTCGGTGTTGTACCAGATCCAATGAACGCGTGGAAACCCGAGATTGCTCCACAGGCAATCGTAATCGAAATAAACGGCCAGACTGGACCAGCAATAACGGGACCACCGCCATTTACAAACTCTGTGAATGCTGGGAATTGAACTTCTGGATTGACAATGAATACCCCAATAATTAATGCAGCAAAGACCCCAATTTTCATAAATGTACTTAAATAATCACGTGGTGCCAGCAATAACCAGACTGGCAATGCAGCAGCGAAGAATGCATAAATTGGCAGAATAATAGCTAGTGTACTTTTTTCAAGCGTTAGAAAATCACCAAGCGCTGTGCCTTGAATGTTTGGTCCTAAAAGAATCGCTGCCATAATAAGTGCAAAACCAACAATCGTGGCACCTTTTAAGTTGCCAGTCTTTTTATGATATATTCCAACACCCATTGCTATCGGAATAGTGATTCCAACCGCAAATGTTCCCCACGGATTTCTTTCAAGTGCGCCTAACACAACTAGTGAAAGTCCCGCCATTGTAATTGTAATAATAAATAGCATTGCTAAACCTGTACAGAATCCTGCTACAGGTCCCAATTCTTCTTTTGCAACTTCAGATAGAGATTTTCCGTTTCTTCTCATAGAAGCAAAAAGAACAACCATATCATGAACAGCTCCACCAATTACTGCCCCGATTAGTAACCAAAGCAATCCTGGTAAATAACCAAACTGGGCTGCCAATATTGGACCAACTAACGGGCCAGCTGCAGCAATCGCAGCAAAATGATGACCAAATACAACCCATTTATTTGTGGGTACATAATCTTGTCCGTCATCTAATTTATGTGCGGGAGTTGGCTTTGAATCATCGAGCTTTAACACCCTGGCAGCCATAAATGTTCCATATAGACGATAGACAATCATAAGTATACAGATCGAACCAACCACTATTGTAATCGCATTCATTTGTTTGTTCCTCCTTTATTCAACTGGTATATAGGGTTTATCATACAGAATGAAAATGCTTATATCCCGTTTTCATGATAAAATACACGAATATAGAGTTGAATTGCAGGAATTTAAAGGTGAATGACTTTATCATATTTTCAGAAACCGATAATTTGCTTCAATTCTTTTATATGGGTCCGGCTAACTGGAACTTTGGAGTTGTCCTTCATGATTAAATTATAGGTAGAGTTAAACCATGGTTCTATTTCTGCAATATGATCCAGGTTTACAATATAGCTGCGGTGAATCCTGAGGAAATGCGTATTGCTTAACTTTTTCTCCAAAATGATGAGTGCTTCATTAACTTTATATTCTTGTTCCATCGTTTTGATGATGCATTTCCCATCGCTGGATTCTATATATAATATATCCGCATAGGTTAATAGAATAATTCTATCATCTACTAGTACTGGGATTTTCCCTTTGTAGTTATCATTTAATGAAGGAGAAATAGGAATGTTCTTATTCGTCATATGTAGCATTTTACCCATTTTCTCTAACATTTTTTGAATACGCTCTTCATCAAATGGCTTTAAAATATAATCGATTGCATTAAGTTCAAAAGCTTGCAAGGCATACTCATCGTAGGCAGTTGCAAACACAATTGCAGGAGCGGTCTCTAAAGTTTCCAATTGCTTCGCTAAGCTCAATCCATTATCATCCGACAGTTCAATATCTAAGAATACAATGTCTGGTTTCATTTTGACAATATCTTCAAGAGCATCCTTGAAATTGTCACTTTCCCCCAATATTTCTACCATTTTGCTTCGAACAAGCAAGTATTTTAACTCATCGCGTGCTAAAGGCTCATCTTCGACTATATAGGCTCTAAACAACTTGTTGAAACACCCCTTTATGATGAAGTGGAATGGAGATCTTAATCGTCGTTCCGGTACCCACTTCACTCTTTATCGTAAAACCAGCTTGGCCACTATAAATGCCTTTAAGACGCTCGCTTATATTAAAAATGGCTGTACCATTTCCTTTAGCTGATTTCACAACCCGTTTACCGAGATCTTCCATCCTTTCTTTAGGAATCCCTTTCCCATTGTCATAAACTGCAATTTGCAAATGTTTATCCTGCGTGTAAATCTTTATGTTAATATCCCCTTTAGAACTGCTCTCTGGAAATCCATAATGAATGGCATTTTCAACTAAAGGCTGCAAAGTAAATGGCGGAATGTAAACCTTCTCGAGATGAGGCTCAATGTCAAAAGTAATCGTGTACTTGTTTGGAAAACGAGTTTGCTCTAAAGAAATATAGGCCTTAACATTCTTTAATTCCTTCTCTAAAGGAATAAGCATCTGCCTTGCTCCTTGAAGATTACCGCGAAAAAACGAACTTAATTCTAACAGCAATTTTCGAGCTTTATCTACATCTGTACGACATAGGGCTGAAATGGTATTGATACTATTAAATAAGAAGTGCGGATGAATCTGTGCCTGTAAAGCTTTTATTTCTGCATCCTTTAACAGCTTTGCCTGTTGCTCTGCTTCAGCAAGCTCCAGCTGTGTTGAAAAAAGATTCGCAAGTCCTTCTGCTAATTGCTGTTGTACATTATTTAGTTTTTCCGGGTTTGTAAAGTACATTTTTAACGTCCCTGCAATTCGTTTTTTTACCTTTAGCGGAATAACAATTGCGGCCTCTAAGGGACATGGTTTATGAGAACAATAAATTCCTGCTTTTGACCTTGCCACTGATATCCTTTCACTTTCAATTGCTTGCTTTGTCAAACCCGTTGTAAGGTCTGCCAAAGGTACATGATGATCTGAAGCTGCGCCAACGTGGGCAAGCACTTTTTGTTCATCTGTTATAGCAACAGCATCAGCGTCGGTTAGTTTTAGTATAATTTCAGATATTTTTTTACATGAATGCGTGTTTAAGCCTTGTCGGAAAAATGGCAGTGTCAGATCAGCAATACGAAAGGCCATATTCGTTTGGTTCGCCCGCACTCGTACTTCATCCCGCATGATGGCTTCAATGATGAACATGAACAGCAAGGTCCCAAAGCCATTGATAACAACCATAGGAATTGCAATGATTTGAATGAGATTCAGTGCATCCTCAAATGGTTTAGCCGTTAAGAGTATGATGAGCATCTGTACTGCTTCTAATATCATACCAATTCCAACAGCAACTCCCGATGTAATCTTCTTTCCCTTCTGCTTCCGTTTTTTGCTTATATAGCCAGCCACTAAACCAGCTAGAATGGTAGAAATGGAACAAGCAAAAGCAGTAAATCCTCCAAGTGTGTAACGGTGGAGTCCTGCAATCAAGCCAGCACCTAAGCCGACCATTGGACCTCCAAGTAATGCACCTATGACTACCCCCATTACCCTCGTATTCGCTAGTGCACTTTCAGGATCTATTTCTGTTACCCAACCAGTTTGACTAAAGGTTTGGGGGCTAATTTCTATTCCTGTAAAATTACTAATTGAACCGAATGCACCGAAAAGTAAAATGAGCATTATTTTCTCATTTTTATTGTGTTCCTTTTGAACCATTTGCCGGAATGATCTCATTTTTGAAAGTAGAAAGGCAACAATAACGATAATGCCAACTTTTTCTATCATTAATGGTGCTAAATTTAACATCTACATTCATCCTTTGGTACCATTATTTAAACGCTTTCATATAAAATATATCATCTTAATCAGTAACAGACATTTGCGAAAATAAAAAGGACCTCATCGTGTAGTTGCAGTTACCATGCTTTAACGATACAAAAAATAGGCCCCCCTTTTTCACATAAAATGCTCTTAAACTGCCACGATTCGCTTAATAATAAAAACTTCCTTAACTTATGAGTGCAAAAAGGAATGCTAGAAAGCGATTATCATAGTTTTGAGTGAAAGGTCACCCAAGGGCATAGCTTACCCTCATGCCCCAATTATTTCCATTCGTACGGTGTTTCCTGATAGACATAATAATTAAGCCAATTGGAAAATAAAAGATGGGCATGTGAGCGCCAGCGATTTAGTGGTTTTTCCTCTGGATTATCATTTGGAAAATAATTTCTCGGGATATCTGTTTCCAGTCCTTTATTGATATCACGGTAATACTCATCAGCTAGGGTCTTATTGTCATATTCCAAGTGACCTGTGACCATTACATGCTTTTCATCCTTTGATAGCATAAGAAATGGGTCGCCATCTTCTGTGAGAGCTAGCGGAATCAACGCTTCATTCGCATTAATCTCCTCGGCAGCTACACTTGTATAACGAGAGTGTGGTGCTAAGAATTCGTCATCGAATCCGCGTACAAGTCTTATCGTTGTATCGGTGATGGTGTGACTAATTACTCCTGTGCATTTGCGAGGCAGCTCAAATTTTCCGATACCATAATGATGGTAAAGAGCAGCCTGTGCACCCCAGCAAATATGCAAGACTGATGTAACGTGTGTTTTTGACCAGTCCATAATTTCCTTCAATTCTTCCCAATAATCGACTTCCTCAAATGGCAGCAGTTCAACAGGCGCCCCTGTAATAATCATTCCGTCATATCGACTTCCACGAATATTATCGAACGTGTCATAGAACTGATTTAAATGTGATTGGCTCACATTTTTAGAATCATGCGATGCAGTGTGAATTAATGTCACGTTGACCTGGAGTGGTGAATTCCCTAATAATCGCATTAATTGGGTTTCGGTTCGCTCCTTTTCCGGCATAAGGTTAACGATAACTATTTCCATTGGACGTATGTCTTGGGTATCCGCTCGAGTCTCATCCATGATAAATACATTCTCTTTTTCTAAAATATCATGAGCAGGTAATTGCTTTGGAATTTTAATTGGCATTTCTCCTAATCCCCTTTCCGTCATTTCAATCATTATAAGGTAATTTTCCGATAAGTTCTATAATTACGCGCAGATAATTTGGAAAATACCGATATAATTGAAAGACCGCTGATATAGAGTGAATGCGTTGATATTCGACAAAATACGGGAAGTGACAGGCACCACAGCAATATGCCATAATTGTGTTGAATAAAGGAGTGAGCGGGATGGAGAAAATCATGATTGTGGAGGATGATCTAAAAATGGAATCAAAAAAAGCGGTCATAGGCGTTAAACCTATGACCGCTTTTTCTTATCTAATAATGGCAATGATACCTTCTTCGTCATCAAGCTCGAGCTTAATTCCGGAAAACGGATCCCTGTTTAAAAACTCCTCTAGCCACATTCGCAGTGCCTCAATCATATTTCCTGTAATGAGTACCTGCTTGCGTCCAGCTACAAAAGCTTCAGCAGAGAAACCAGTATCATCATCATACATAAGCTCTACTTCTACTTCTTCTGGTGTAACTTGTTTTTTCCTAGCAATATAAACACAGATGGCATTAATAATGTCCTGTTCAGGAATGACTAGCTTCTCCATGGATTTGTATCCTCTTTCTTCTTGTTTTTAAAGAATGAGAAGATCTTACGGATAATTCCAATCAAAACGACAATTGCAAGAATATTAACTGCAAGTCCTAGAATAGAACCCAACATGCCCATATTAGCAAATAGTCCGCCGAATAATAATCCAGCAAGTCCGCCAAGCATAAGGCCTTTCATCAGACCGCCTGACATAAAGCCACCTTTATTATCTGCCTTGTTGGCTGTAGATTTATTGTTTGAAACAGAGTCTTTCTTATTGTTTTGGAAAAATGAATTATTGCTTGATTTGTTGTTATTATTATTGTTGAAGTTAAAGCCTTTCTTTCCAGATTTATAACCTTTTGCTTCAACGGTTGTCGGCTGATCTTGTAAAAGAAGATTGCCAAGTGGTGAGAATACGAGTGTTACTGCTAGTAAAGCTGCTAAAATCTTTTTCATTTATTTTTTCCTCCATTAATTTATATCATGCTGTAGCACTATTATACTATAATCTTCATATAATCATCGGGTTTAACACTGAAATTATGAAAAAAGTTTCGTTTGATATGGTAGGGATGATAAATTATTCTTACCTCTTGAACAAGATTTAAAAATGTGTATAATACTAAGTAATTGCATAGATTGAATGTTTTCTAGGGTTCCGCAACAAATTAATGTTGGACTGGTCCAAGAGAAAACACACAGCTTTTATGCTGTGCCACGGAGGGATAAAAGCCTGGGAGAAACTGTATTACAGTTATCTCTTAGGCTTTTTCTGTTTTTAGGTAATAATAACATTGGAGGTGTCTTTCAGATGAATAAAGAGTGGATTAAAGTATTTATTGCTGCTTTCTTTGAAATTTTTTGGGTTATTGGCTTAAAACATGCAAATGACTTTTGGTCTTGGTCTGGAACTGCTATTTCTATCTTTATCAGCTTCTATTTAATGATAATGGCTGGGCGAAAACTCCCCGTGGGAACTGTGTATGCAGTTTTTGTTGGTCTAGGTACAGCAGGAACTGTCTTTTCTGAGATCCTTTTCTTTGGAGAACCATTCAAAGTGGAAAAAATACTCTTGATTTTAGTTTTATTAGCGGGAGTCATTGGTTTGAAATTAGTTACAACGGACAAAGTTCAGGAAGGTGATGAATCCTAATGGCATGGATTTCTTTAATCTTAGCAGGTTTATGTGAAATGTTTGGTGTTGCTATGATAAATAAATTGCATAACGATCGAAATTGGCAAGCATTTGTTTTATTAATTCTCGGGTTTGGTGCAAGTTTTATTTTTCTTGCTTATTCAATGGAAACACTTCCTATGGGTACAGCCTACGCAATCTGGACTGGTATTGGGGCATCTGGAGGAGCAATCTTAGGAATGTTATTTTATGGCGAATCAAAAGACTGGAAAAGACTCATTTTTATAGGGATGGTTTTAGGTGCTGCTGTAGGTTTAAAGCTTGTTTCTTAGAGGGTCAGGCAGTAGTGAAGGAGATAATCAATTTTATCAGGAAAATTATCTTCTTGAAATTCCAACATACAAATAGGATTTAGTCAAAATTAATCTATGCCCATTCCATATCTGATTTAAACCTGATATTCAATAAAATTATAATGAATGATCTAGATATAGAGAGCGGTTTCGCTATTATCAGGGTTTTCATACTAGTCAAAAATGAGGATTGAAGCTTGATAGAAATTCTGCTAGGATAAGATTAATAGAAAAAACGATGTGTGACTGGCGAACACGGATCACCGTGAGGGAACACATTCGTTGAATAGCCGTTCGCCTGGGCAGAGCTAAGGGATTCTAACATCCCTTAGCTCTTTATGCTATAAAGGAGGGAAAGGCTATGCAGAAGGCGCATTTTTAGCGTTTTCTACTATTAATTAAAAATGAATAAGTGGATGAAAGCTGTGAGAGAGTGCAAGAATCAAAGCCACCGAAGGAGCAAGTTTCAAGAAAACCCTTGAAAACCAATCTCTCAGGTAGAAGGATCACAGTTGGACGCAACTCTGGAGAGCGCGTATTTACAAGGACGCCACCAATGGGGAATATCCTATTTATTTAGGATGAAACTTTCAGGTAAAAGGACAGAGCAAAGGGTAGAGCAACGCATGCTTTTTTTTCTGTCCTCTAAATAAGAGGAGGAGTTTTTTTGATAGAGCAAATATTTAATAATATGAATAATTTTTTATGGAGTCCGATTCTAATTACGTTTTGTGTATTGGTTGGACTATACTTTACATTAAGATCCAGATTTCTCCAAGTCCGTCATATTAAAGATATGGTTGGACTGTTATTTAAAGGGAAGAGCTCCGATGAAGGGGTTTCTTCATTCCAAGCCTTATCTCTAGCTTTATCAGGACGGATGGGTGTAGGAAATATATCAGGTACAGCAACGGCAATCGCATTTGGTGGCCCTGGAGCAGTATTTTGGATGTGGGTCATTGCATTTTTTGGCGCTGCATCAGCATTTATAGAATCTACACTTGCACAAATCTATAAAGAAAAACAAAATGGTCAATATCGTGGTGGACCAGCCTATTATATTGAAAAAGGCCTCGGTTTAAAATGGTATGCCATCATTTTTGCAATAGCGACATTGATTGCGATGGCACTCTTAATGCCGGGAGTACAATCAAATTCGATCGCAATCTCACTTGATAATGCTTTTGGTACAAGCACAGTTATAACGGGCATTATTCTTGTCTTAGTACTTGGGTTAATCATTTTTGGCGGAGTGAAGCGGATTGTAAATGTTGCGCAATTTATTGTACCGTTTATGGCTGTTGGATACATATTGGTAGCGATTCTGACGATTGCTATGAATGCTGAAAAAATTCCAGCTGTATTTTCACTGATTTTCTCCAGTGCATTTGGCGGAGACTCGGTGTTTGGCGGTATTCTCGGAGCGGCAATTGCTTGGGGAGTGAAGCGTGGGCTATATGCGAGTGAAGCTGGGCAGGGTACAGGCGCACATGCTGCAGCCGCCGCGGAAGTTTCCCATCCTGTGAAGCAAGGACTTGTTCAATCTTTCTCTATTTATTTAGATGTTTTCTTAGTATGTACTGCTACTGCATTTATGATTTTATTTACAGGGCAGTTTAATACGATAGATGAGAGCTCAGGCGAATATATCGTTCAAAATATTTCCGGAGTAGAGGAAGGACCGGGATATACGCAAGCAGCAGTCGATAGTATTTTACCTGGATTCGGTTCTGGGTTTGTTGCGATTGCACTATTGTTCTTTGCCTTCACAACGATTATGTCCTATTATTATATCGCTGAAACGAATCTAGCTTATTTAGTAAAAGGAAAATATAGCAGCATCGCTTCAAGTGTATTAAAAATAGCGTTGCTCGCTGCTACCTTTTACGGGGCAGTGAAGGAATCACAGCTCGCATGGATCTTCGGCGATATAGGACTTGGTGTCATGGTTTGGCTGAATTATATTGCGATTGTATTATTAGCGAAGCCAGCAATTATCGCATTAAAGGATTATGAACGCCAAAAAAGGCAAGGATTGGATCCGACCTTTAATTCTACGAAGCTTGGGATTAAAAATGCTGATTTTTGGGCGGATGGATATAATGGGAAAAATGATAATACAAAGGATGAAAAGATTTCATAGCATAAACGCTAGTCAATATAATGGTCACACAAAATTATCCATTTTGTGTGACCTTTTCTTTTTTATACAAATCGGGAAAAGTGAATGGCCAGGTATCATTCATGTTATACTAAGCTTTAAATAGGGATGATTTTAGTTATTATTATATAAAGTGAGACATACCACATAGCATAGTAGGTAGCTCTTGGTCCGGTCGCTCCAGAAATACACTACGCTTTCCGCGGGGAGCTGGTGAGCCTTCTAGTGCTTTCGCACTTCGAGGTCTCACCTAGGCTCTTCTTCCCGCAGGAGTCTCCGTGTATTTCTTCCGCTAGGTAAGTGCAGAATCTATCTAAAGAGAAGTAGCTTGACTACTAACAATTGAAATTGAATGTAGCGAGGGATTGGAAAAATTATCACTAGTTCGCCTTTACATTGACCTATCATTATCACTCAAATATTAAAAAAACAAAAAATAATATAAAGATAAACTATAAAAGAGGTTAAAATATGACGCAAGAGCGTTTCACAGATTACAAATTAAGTACAGACATAACGAATGCATTAAATGGTTTAGGATATACCTTACCAACAGAGGTTCAGCGCAAGGTTATTCCACTCGTGCTAGAGCAGAAAGATCTTGTGACTAAATCGCAAACAGGAAGCGGGAAGACAGCGTCTTATGGGATTCCCATTTGTGAGCTGGTTGAATGGATAGAAAACAAGCCACAGGCACTGGTCTTAACTCCCACGAGAGAACTCGCTGTTCAAGTGAAAGACGATCTGACAGATATAGGGCGATTTAAGCGGATTAAAGCAACCGCTGTTTATGGCAAGCAACCGATTGCCATCCAAAAGACAGAATTGAAACAAAAGACCCATGTTGTCGTTGGTACCCCTGGCCGTGTGTTGGATCACATTGAAAGGGATACACTTCCGTTAGATAAGATCCGCTACCTTGTAATAGATGAAGCGGATGAAATGTTAAATATGGGATTTATTGAACAGGTAGAGACAATTATTAATAAGCTGCCTAGAGAAAGAGTAACACTCCTATTCTCAGCGACTCTTCCTGAGAAGGTTAAGAACTTAGCAAGCAATTATATGAAAGACCCAATCGATATAGAAATTAAAGCAACTGGGCTTACGACAGAAAACATTGAGCATTTTCTTTATGAAGTCCCAGAAAAAGATAAATTCCAACTGCTTACGAACGTTACGATTATTGAAAACCCGGATAGCTGCATCATATTTTGTCGAACAAAAGACAGAGTAGACACAGTATGTCAAGAGTTAGATGATTTAGGGTATAGCTGTGACAAAATCCACGGAGGAATGGAACAGGACGACCGATTGGCAGTAATGAATGACTTTAGAAGGGGAGAATTCCGCTATTTAATTGCGACTGATGTGGCTGCAAGGGGAATTGATATTGATAATATTACCCATGTTATTAATTATGACATCCCATTAGAAAAAGAAAGTTATGTTCATCGTACAGGAAGAACGGGACGAGCGGGACTAAGTGGAAAAGCAATTTCATTCGTAACACCGTTTGAAGGTCGCTTCTTGAATGAGGTAGAGGAATATATCGGTTTCAAGATTCCAGCTAGACTTGCACCATTAAAAGAAGAAGTCGCTATTAATAAAGCTGCCTTTGAAACAAAAATGAAAAAACAGCCAACGATTAAAAAGTCCAAAAGTGAAAATCTAAATAAACAAATTATGAAGCTATACTTTAATGGCGGAAAGAAAAAGAAGCTAAGAGCAGTTGACTTCGTTGGTACCATTGCAAAAATAGATGGTGTATCGGCAGAGGACATCGGTATTATTACAATCCAGGATACAGCATCTTTTGTCGAAATATTAAATGGCAAGGGTCCACTCGTATTACAAACGATGAAGGATACCAAGGTAAAAGGTAAATTACTCAAGGTTTATGAAGCGAATAAGAAGTAAGGAAAAAGCAGACCCATTTGGTCTGCTTTTCTATATTATTCACCGTGGTCAACATTATGATAAACTTGCTGAACGTCTTCTAATTCCTCTAATGCATCAATCATCTTATCGAACTGCTCTAATGCATCTGCTGGCAGTGAGACATCATTTTGCGCAAGCATCGTTAATTCTGCTACCGTGAACTCAGTGATTCCAACACTTTCAAATGCTTCCTGTGCTGCATGGAATTGATCTGGTTCTGTATAAACGATAATGGTTCCTTCTTCGTCTAAGATGTCACGAACTTCAATATCTGCTTCCATTAAGAGCTCAAGTACTTCTTCCTCTGTCTTGCCTTCGATACCAAACACAGCGACATGATCAAACATATAGGCTACAGAGCCACTTACACCCATGTTTCCGCCATTTTTACCAAAAGCAGCACGTACTTCAGATGCCGTACGATTTACATTATTGGTTAATGTGTCAACAATGACCATTGATCCGTTTGGTCCAAACCCTTCATAACGATTTTCATCATAATTTTCTTCGGATCCACCTTTTGCCTTTTCGATCGCCCGGTCAATAATGTGTCTTGGTACACTATATGTTTTCGCGCGTTCAAGCACGACTTTTAATGCTTGGTTTGCCTCTGGATCTGGCTCTCCTTGTTTTGCTGCTACATATATTTCGCGCCCAAATTTTGCATATATTCTACTTGTATTTGCATCCTTCGACGCTTTCTTCTCTTTAATATTATTCCATTTACGGCCCATGTTGTGCCCTCACTTTCAACTGAATCTATATAAAACTATAAAACTTTACGCGCGACATTTCCAGTTTTTTTTCGAAAAAGCTTATCCTTCATGATCGATTTGGTAAACTGAATATAAGAAGAATGTTATTGCAATAGGAGTGGAATAAATGGATAAAGCGATGCAGACAAATTTTAATAATCTGGAATCAGAAGATAAGAATCTCCAATACGAGGCATTCATGAATATACTTGATGCTACGAAGGAAGAAGTGGAGTGGGCATATGAGGTGTGGGATGAGCTGCTAGCAGGGTTAACTTCGTCTAATAATCATAAGCGTTCTCGCTATGCGCAGTTTCTTTCTAATTTAGCAATTAGTGATCCGGAAAAAAGGATGTTAACGGATTTTCCAGCTGTATGGGAAGTAACGAAGGACAAACGAACGGTCACTGCGAGACACAGCTTACAGGCCATTTGGCGAATAGCACTAGCAGGAGAGGAACAGAAGGACTTGGTTATTAACCAGCTTGTAGACCGCTTCGAGACATGTGAGAGTGAAAAGAATTGTAAACTTGTGCGCTTTGACATCATCCAGGATTTGAGAAATCTATACGACGAAATGACCGAAGAGAAGATTAAAGAGATTGCTCTTGGCTTAATTGAAAAGGAAGAAGACCCTAAATATCAGAAGAAATATGCCAAGGTTTGGAAGAATGCACCTAAGAAATAATAATTTTCGCTCGGGCACTCAAGTTGCACGGTTTTAAAAAGGTTTAATCAAACTCTTAATGCTGCATTTGGTCAGTTTATCGAAGAGTAACTTTGAGAAAGAATGAGTTTCGTAATAAAGATATAGAGTAACAGTACATACATTAGTAAAAGTGGAAATGGAGATAGAAATGATGTTTCGAGAAAATACATTAGTACCAGAGTTATCAGTTTCAGATATAAATAAGAGCCTAAATTTTTATACAAACATTCTTAAGTTTAAGTTAGATTATCAACGTCCAGAAGATAAGTTCGCAATGCTGTCATTAAATAACAGTCAAATTATGATTGAAGAAATAAATGGCTTTTGGCAAACAGGGGAGTTATCATATCCTTTTGGGAGAGGAATTAACTTTCAGATTATGGTACGTGATATTAACGAATTATATGAGAGTCTAAAAAAGTATCAGTATCCGATTAAGATGGAAATTGAAGAGAATTGGTATAGAGCAGGTACTAAATTAAGGGGGCAGAAAGAATTCTTAGTCATGGACCCAGATGGATATTTATTAAGGCTTGCCCAAAACTTAGGAGAAAGAGAAAATGAGTAGGTTCCAGTTAAAGGTGATTAACTTATCAACGTGGAAGGCTGTATGTTTAGAAGTAAGAAAAAAGTGAGTCAACTTTCTAATAATAGAGTGGAATAAATTGAATATATCAAGAGCGTATTTTGATTAACTTGCTTCAAAATACGCTCTCTTTTTATTTGATTAAACTATACTCTAAAGCTAACGATTAAAGTTGAAAATAATCAACTCTTCATATTTTGTGCGAATTCACCATCGACCTCGACTGTTTCGTAAACATTAATGAATGCACGTTCATCATGCTTCCTTACAATTTCCTTTATTTGCAGTGTTTCATAGCGTGTCACAATCATCATGATGATTTGTTTCGGTTCCTTTGTATAGCCACCGTAACCATTCATTATGGTAATTCCCCTGTAGATCGAAGAGAGTAATTCATCACGAATGACCTCACCTTTTGTCGTGACGATTTGCATCGTTAATTTAATATGGTCTGTGTGCACTTTATCAATCATTTTCCCTGTTAGGTAAATAGAAAGCAGGGTATATAATGCGATATCCCAATCAAAGACTGCGCCGGAGATTAATACAATCACACCGTTCATTCCTGTAAGCAGCAGACCGACACTGAAATTACTTGTTCGCGAAACAATAATGGCAATAATATCAAGCCCCCCCGAAGTTCCGGAGTACTTCATGACGATACCAATCCCTATCCCGCCGATAACCCCACCGAAAATGGAGGAGAGCAGCATATTGTCAGTAACTGTAATGGCTGGCAATAAGTATAGGAATAAGGAAAGCGATACGACACAAACCATTGTATTTATGGTGATTTTCTTACCTAGCTTAATATAACCCAATATAAGTAATGGCAGGTTAAGAACTAGATTTAGTAAACCCGTATCAAACGGAGTAATAATCCCAAGTAAGATGGCAATCCCACTTATTCCACTGCTTAAGATGCCATGTGGTACGAGGAAGAAATTAAAGGCAAATGCTATCACAAGCGAGCCGGCAACGACGATTAAATTTTTCATAAAAACAGTACCTCCTTAGGAAGCTGTATAGCAGATTAAAAAACATATTTAGTGGTACCATTCAAATATCTTATCCGAAAAAAAGGCGGATGTCAGCATTTTGCTTTACATTTTTAAGGCAAAAGTGGAATTGAATTTATTGGGAAAATTCAGCAATGAAACGCTGGTCTTTGATGCTAAACAAGATTGCACTTTCACTTAAAGTTTTCTCTACACCTTATGTCATCTTATTATCCAAAATAAAAAGCTGAAACGACTTGTCGTCACTTCAGCTTAAATCCTTGCTATTGCTGCTTTTCTGCTAGTGCGCTCTCATATTCCTTTTTAACTCGATGTAACAATTCAAAGTCTGTTAATAAGCGATACCCTGTTGATGCAAGTGCCTTCGCTCCCGTGATCAAAGCCTTGTCGCCCAATTCCGATTTAGCTGCTTCACGGAATTCTACCGTATGGCCAACCAAATTATCTGACCCAATTTTGATATATCCATGTGCGGTTGGTACTTCATAGCTAATATTTCCAGCATCCGTTGATTCCTTGCCTTGAGATTTTTCTGTATGAACAACTTCACCTAGCTCCTTGAGTTCTTCTTTCAATACATTATCCAATACAGCGTTAAGAACAAAGTCTTTTACTTCATTCTGGAACCGTTCAATTATTACAGATGCCCCTGTAGCAAGTGCTGCACCTTCAGCGATAGCGCGAACTTTATCGGATGTTTCAATCGTCTTTGCCCATGTTTCTGCACGAATGAAGAAACGTGCAGATGCATACTCAGGAATGATATTTGGGGCATCCCCGCCATGTGTAATGATGCCATGAATTCTAATATCAGAAGGCAGCTGTTGGCGTAATGCACTGATGCCATTAAATAATTGGATAACCGCATCGAGTGCATTGATTCCTTTTTCGGGTGCTCCAGCTGCATGCGCTGGTTTTCCGTAAAAATGGAAGTCAAGCGGATCGACGGCAAGTGTTTCACTAGTTAACGATGTTTTTCCACCTGGATGAAGCATAAGTGCGACGTCGACATCCTTAAGGTAGCCGTGTTTTACAAAGCTTCCTTTCGCGCTGCCATTTGGCCCGCCTTCCTCAGCTGGGGTTCCGAGTACAACGACACGACCACCAGTATCTGGTAATACTTTAGCGAGTGCTATCCCAGCCGCAACACTTGTCGTGCCGATAATATTATGGCCGCAAGCATGACCAATACCAGGTAATGCATCGTATTCAGCTAGAAATGCAACCGTTGGGCCCTCAATGCCGCTATCTTTCTCAGCATAGAAGGAAGTCTCATGTCCAGCGACCGCTGTTGTAACAGCGAATCCTGCATTTCTCAAGTTTTCTACATGTCTTTTACTTGCATAAAACTCTTGATTGCCTATTTCTGGGTTCGCATGGATGTCCTGACTCGTTTGTATGTAAAGCTCTTTATTCTCCTCAATCGATTGAAACAATACGTCTTTACGATCTATTACAGTACTCATTGCAAATTCCCCCTATTTTTTATTATTACTTATGTAAAACTTCCGTAATCCAATCATTTGTTGTAATCCTTGAATAGGATTGAGATAAAACGAAAAATCCCTCTTTTCTTAAGTAGATAAGAAAAGAGAGATTCTATTATTAGAATCCACCCTAGTTCTCATCTTTCAAATGCCTCAGCATTTGTAGGAATTGGCACAGTATTCTAATTTAGAACCTGTTGCCGAGACATCATCGGGCCTATCCCTCAGTCTCTCTTGATAAGAATTGATGTATTGCTATTTAATTTTCATAAGATTTAAATCTAATAATAGATTCAAACTTCGATTAAGTCAATGGGAATTTCCAAGTTGTGCAATTCTGATAATTTTAGTGCAAATAATAAAAGCAAAAATAGCAATTAGCGGTAACGAGAAAGGGAACATTTTTAATCCTATAGGAGAACTAGAAAATTATATATCTCGCACAATCCCAGTGAGGAAATACAGGGAGGCTCATCAGCCGCCCGCGGAAAGCATAGTGTATTTCCGGAGCGACTGGTCCGAGTAATTACCACCCAAGTTATGTCGCATTTTATCTAAATAACAACAAAAAATACAAAATATACTTAATGAAAAAATAACTGGACTAACTATCTATTTAGATTTATAATATTATAAATTAATAAAATAATTAGTATATGTTTTATTTTCAGATAATTATTCAGAATAAAACATAAATAACGAAGCAGCATGATATAAATTATCTGAAAAAGATAATGAAAGAGGGGGAATTTAGTCATGAAGAAGAGCGTAATTAAAATTCTTTTCACCTTAGGTTTTCTTGCGATGGTACTTGCTGCTTGTGGTTCGGAAGATTCAGGAGCTAAAAGTGATGGTGGCGGAGATACAATTCATATAGGTGTGAATATGGAGCTGTCTGGAGCGGTTGCATCTTATGGACAATCAGATACGGAAGGGATTGAACTAGCTGTTGAGGAGATAAACGAAGCCGGTGGTATCGACGGGAAACAGATTAAGGTGACTAAGGTTGATAATAAATCAGATGCAGCGGAAGCAACGAATGCAGCAATTAAATTAACGAGTCAGGATAAGGTTACTGCAATAATTGGTGCTGCAACGAGTGGAAACACAGTAGCCCAGGCGCAAATTGCAAATGATACGGAAACGGTACTTCTTTCTCCTTCTGGGACTAGTCCGAATGTAACGATTCAGGATGATGGAACATTGAATGACTTTGTTTTCCGCACCTCCTATATTGATCCATTCCAAGGAACTGTAGCAGCAAATTTTGCAATCGACGAGCTGGGAATTAAAAATGCTGCCATTTTAGCAGATAATGCGAGTGATTATGCGAAAGGGCTAGGTACTGCTTTCAAGGAAACTTTCGAAGCCGCTGGTGGAACAATTGTATCAGAAGAGGCTTATGTTGCGAAAGATACCGATTTTCGTTCAATCTTAACAAATATTCAGTCTGCAGATCCAGAATTCATTTTCATTCCTGGATATTATGAAGAGGTAGGATTAATTATTAAACAAGCCCGGGAAATGGGAATTGAGGTCCCTCTTATGGGAGCAGATGGCTGGGATTCTCCTACTCTTGTAGAGCTGGCTGGTGCTGATGCATTGAATAATACATTTATTACAAATCATTATTCATCGGAAGATCCAGATGAAACCATTCAAAATTTTGTAACGAAATATAAAGAAAAATATGATGGATCATCACCTAACGCTTTTCATGCACTTGGCTATGATTCTGTCTACTTGTTAGCCGATGCAATTGAGCGTGCGGGAAGTGCGGATTCTAAAGCAATAAAAGACGCACTAGAAGAAACCAAGGATATTAAGCTAGTTTCGGGAGTTGTTACGATTGACAAGGATCATAATCCAGTTAAATCGGCAACAATCTTAGAATATGTCGATGGGAAACAAGTTTTTAAAACAAAAATCAATCCGTAATCACTGAAGAAAATGCCTGTAGTAACGATGACTTACAGGCATTTGCTCTTTATCTATATAGACAATTTTTTAATGGGAGGAGGTTGCTTCTCCCATTTCTAAACTCATGATTTATAGGGGTGGGAATCGATGGAATGGCTGCAGCAGCTTTTTAATGGAATATCACTCGGCAGTATTTATGCATTAATTGCCCTGGGTTATACCATGGTATATGGAATTATTAAGCTAATTAATTTCGCCCATGGGGAAGTCTTCATGATTGGCTCGTTTACAGGATTTTATGCAATTGCATTTTGGGGGCTTGGATTTTTTCCAGCACTTGTCCTATCGATGACGATTTGTGCGGTGTTCGGTGTGCTGATTGAACGTGTTGCGTATAAACGGCTGCGAAGCTCTACAAGAATTGCTGCTTTAATTACAGCGATTGGGGTATCCTTATTAATTCAATATGTCGTTATCTATATTCGGGGTGCACAACCAGAAGCATATCCGAATGTACTGCCAAATCGAACACTTGATATTTTTGGTATACAAATAAGTAGTCAATCCCTCCTTATTCTCTTAGTTTCGATCGTACTGATGATCATTCTGCAATTTGTTGTCCATCGAACGAAGATTGGCAAGGCAATGCGTGCTGTTTCATTTGATCCAGATGCAGCAAAACTAATGGGAATTAATGTAAATAATACGATTTCCGCCACGTTTGCAATTGGTTCTGCACTTGCAGGAGCTGCGGGGGTAATCTTTGGTGTTTACTATACAAAAATTGAACCTCTGATGGGAATCATTCCGGGGTTGAAGGCTTTTATTGCCGCTGTTTTAGGTGGGATTGGCATTATTCCTGGAGCAGTAATTGGTGGATTTGTTTTAGGAATTGTTGAAACAGTTGTTAGTGCGCTTGGATTTTCCCTATGGAGAGATGCAGCAGCGTTTATTATTCTCATTTTAATTCTAATCTTTAGACCTTCAGGCATCTTTGGGAAAAATTCGAAAGAGAAAGTGTAGGTGTGTAACATGTTGAAAAAGGTGAGTCCATTTTGGTTGGCTATCACTCTCGCATTTTTATTCTATGGAGTTATTCAGCTGCTTATCTCGACATCGATTTTAAATCCATTTTATTCGAACACGCTTATCTTTATTTGCATTAATATTATTCTTGCTGTAAGTCTTCATTTAGTAATTGGGATTACAGGTCAATTTTCAATAGGCCATGCCGGATTTTTAGCTCTTGGTGCATATATTTCAGCAATTATGACGATGAAGCTTGATCTGCCATTTTCCCTCGCACTAGTTGCAGGTGGGGTTGTTGCAGCTCTAGCAGGATTGGTTGTTGGAATTCCTAGCTTACGTCTTCGAGGAGATTATTTAGCAATTGCCACGCTGGGATTTGCTGAAATCATTCGAATTATATTCTTAAACATCGATTATGTTGGTGGTGCTGCAGGAATGCAGGTTACCCATGCAACGACTTGGACGACATCCTTTCTCTGTCTAATTCTCACGATTGTGGTAATCGTTAATTTTACAAACTCCCGACATGGGCGTGCATGTATTTCTATTCGTGAAAATGAAATTGCTGCCGATGCAATGGGAATAAATACAACTTATTATAAAGTTGCAGCATTTGTAATCGGTTCCTTTTTTGCTGGGATTGCCGGAGGATTATATGCACATAATTTCTACATTATTCAGCCTGTAAACTTTGGATTTTTGAAATCATTTGATATTTTGATCTTTGTTGTATTAGGTGGACTGGGAAGCTTATCTGGGGCTGTTATTTCTGCAATTTTATTAACGGTTGTATCCACATTTCTTCAAGAGCTTCCGGAGACACGGATGATTATTTATAGCTTAGTACTCGTTATGGTCATGCTTTATCGCCCTCAAGGATTAATGGGAACACATGAAATAACCGATTACTTCGGAAAGTGGAAATGGAAGCGGATAAAGGGGGGGAATCAGTATGGAGGCTAAACCGATTCTGCATGTCAGTCAGGCTGGGATTAACTTCGGTGGATTGAAGGCCGTGTCTGGCTTTAATCTGAAGCTCTATCCAGGGGAACTGATTGGCCTAATTGGACCAAATGGCGCTGGAAAAACGACAGTCTTTAACCTACTAACGGGGGTATACACGCCAACAGAGGGTGAAATAACGCTTAATGGCGAAAGAATTAATGGGCTTGCACCTTATAAGGTGACACGCAAAGGAATTAGCCGTACCTTTCAAAATGTCCGTCTCTTCAATGAACAGTCAGTATTAGATAATGTAAAGGTTGCTTATCATTCTCTAGCAAGACATTCTATCCTCAGTTCTATTTTCCGCTTACGAAATCATTTTGTCGGCGAACAGGAGATGGAAGCAAAGGCAATTGAATTTCTTAAAATCTTCCAATTGGATAAAGTAAAGGATGAAAAGGCAAAGAATTTACCATATGGCGAGCAAAGAAGATTAGAGATTGCGAGGGCACTTGCAGCTGGTCCGGAATTGCTCTTGCTCGACGAACCAGCTGCAGGTATGAACCCACAGGAAACAAAAGATTTGATGGAATTAATTTCGTTTATTCGAGAACAATTTAACTTGACCATTCTCCTAATCGAGCATGATATGAAGCTAGTAATGGGGATTTGTGAGCGGATCTCTGTACTGGATCATGGGCTATTGATTGCAGAAGGGACACCAAATGAAGTGCGGAATCACCCAAAAGTGATAGAAGCATATCTCGGTGAGGAGGTCGTCAGCAGCCATGCTTAATGTAGAGGAAATTGATGTCTACTATGGAAATATAAAAGCATTAAAAGGTGTTTCTTTAAACGTAAATGAAGGCGAAATTGTAACATTGATTGGTGCAAACGGAGCAGGTAAGAGTACATTATTAAAAACATTGTCTGGCTTACTAAAACCGAAGAAGGGAGAAATTGAATACAATAATAAATCGATTGCAGGGAAACCAGCTCAAGCTATCGTAAAAGCAGGCATCTCCCATGTACCCGAGGGACGTCGTGTTTTTGCGAATATGACGGTAGAGGAAAATTTAGAGCTTGGTGCATATTTGAGGAAAGATTCGAAAGGGATTCGCGAGGATTTTGAGAAGGTATTTGAATTGTTTCCAAGATTATTTGAGCGGAAAAAGCAGTTGTCTGGTACGCTTTCCGGTGGAGAGCAGCAAATGCTTGCAATGGGGAGAGCGCTGATGGCAAAGCCGAAGTTGCTTCTTCTTGACGAACCATCCATGGGGTTGGCGCCACTATTAGTTAAAACGATTTTCAACATTATTGAGGAAATTAATCGGGATGGAACGACTATTCTTTTAGTTGAACAAAATGCGCATATGGCACTATCCATTGCGACAAGGGCATATGTAATTGAAACGGGATCGGTGATTACTTCAGGAACTGCAGAGAATCTACAGGCAAGTGAAGAAATCAGGCAGGCATATCTTGGAGGCGTATAAGAAGGAAAGGAGCAATCATCATGCTGACTGCTCCTTTCTAAATTGATTAGTAATAATATGGTGGATAGTATCCGTCGTAACCGTAACCATAGCCATATAAATATGGGTTATAAAGTGTACTGGCTAATAACCCTCCTGCTGCTAATCCCCCGAGAAATGGTAAGCCGAAGCCACCGTATCCAAAGAAGGGTCTCCCGAATCCACCAAAAAATGGTCTCCCGAATCCACCAAAAAATGGTCTTCCAAATCCACCAAAAAATGGTCTCCCGAATCCGCCATGGAATCCACCAAAAAATGGTCTTCCGAATCCGCCGTGAAATCCTCCAAATCCATGAAATGGCCTTCTATATAGCTCTTCATTCCAATCTTCCCCTTGAACCTGCATGTCATAACCTTCTTGTCTCTCGAGCGAATCCTGCATTTGAAACGATTCCTGCACTTGATCTTGATTATCCATTAAGTAACCCCTCATTTCCATTCTTAATTGTTTAAAGGATGCTGTTACTATTTTATAAACTGCGAAGTATCGTAATTGAAAGGACTTTTAACATCCTCTATAAGGTATGCAGATGCCTAGAAAAGTTTCCGGGCGTTTATCTTTAAATGTGGAGTTCCTATTCTAACTAAATAAATCAGGCATTCAATAAACCCGATATGAAAAAGGATCTATTAAATGCCTGCTAGGGCTTTTAATTGTGAAAGGAATCATGTAATTATCAGCACAAGTTGCTGCGTCTTTGTATTTACCTCGGCTTTTCAATTAGGATACCGCGCTTTCTCCTAACTTCACGGTAGATTGCTTTTTATTATACTTCCGTTTAACATTCCCAACAATATATTTACCAAATGGAAGCAATGAAATTAGTTTAATAATAACCATGGAAATAATTAAAGTTGAAAAGAATAAGCAGAGTATCATGGAAGTCATCGAATGAATATGCTCCGCGAGAAAAGGAGCCAATACTCGCATAACCTGCCAATGTACTAAATAGATACCTAAAGAATAGTTACTAATAAGATTTACGATTTTTAACTTAGGTACCAGTTGTCCCCAAGCTAGCACGACTAGACTAGCAGACAAAGCTACTGCAAATATATCGATTCTTCTCGAACGCACATTGATATTACCAGCCTCAAAAGATAAGAAAAGAAGATAGACTGAAAACGCTAGTACGATAATCGTATACCACTTATAATCCTTCAGGAATTTCCTGATAGCATCATAATGTTTACCAATAACAAATCCAACAGTATAATATCCTACCCAACTAATAAACAAAATTTCAAAGACTTTACGGTATTGAATAAAGAAAGGATAGTTGCTGAATAGAAAATAGAGGCTTGTTGCCATTAGGAGGATACTAATCGGTAAAAACTTTTCTACAGATATCTTAAATTTTACGACGAGATAATGGATGATATAAAATTGGAAAATAACTAAAATAAAATAACCTTCATATTCCCCTACTAAATTTAGTAATATTTTCTCGGGTATATCAATGCCACCCGTGCTCGTTGCATTAACCATCCATGCATCTATTATGGCGAAAGAGATGAATGGCAGTAAAATTAATTTTGCCCTGCGTTTAAAGAATTCATCTGGCAATCTATTATTATACTTGTAGGCCAAGATTATGATAGACAGAATGATAAATGTGGGTGTTGCAAAACATAATAAAAGTCGGAAAAATTGATAATATTCGAGATTAAGATTACCTTTTGACCAAACGGTAAATGTCGTGCTATGTAAAAATACAATACTTAAACAAGCAATTACTCTGAGTAAATTCCATTCTTTAATCATCTATTTAAAAAAGCTCCTTGCTATTACTTAATTAGTTCTCACACTATTCGTCTAATATAGCTCTTTTATGACTGCTGACTGTCGAGGTGAAGACCATTAGCCACATAGGAGTGATGCAGTCTCTGCAATAGCAGAAAAATCGAATGATGGCAAACTTCATAAAAATCTCTCTATTTATAAAAATCAGCCAATAAATGAATCACCTATTGACCATTTAGTTATTAATTGCTAATATTATCCTATCTTTTTAATTAAATACGCGATGAACATTATGGGTAAAACTATAGTGGGAGCAGCTTCTGAAGAGATCGCAATTTGCGGCGCCGAAGGATTCACAATCTCAGGCAAAAGGACGGAAGAGTAACGTATACATATTTTTCGTATGTTATTCTTGCATCTACCGAGATTGGACTGATTCCAATCTCGTTTTTTGTTTTAGGCTCATTTTGTATAGTGTGCTGGTATTGATATATTCTGTGAATTGAGCGCAATGTTGCTAATATCAACGGTAACGGTAATAGTTAGCGTGTTTACCATCTGAACATTGATAGGTATTTGCACAATCCCCAGCGGAAGAAATACACGAAGACTCCTGCGGGAAGAAGCGCATAGCGCGAGTAGGCTCACCAGCTCCCCTAAGGTGCGCGTAGTGTATTTCTGGAGCGGCTGGCCGAAGAGCCCTTAGCACATTAATCTAGTTGGCATTTTATATCAACTACGAAATATCAATATTCACTTGAATGAGCAGCAATAGTTTAGAAATTAACTATTTTATAAATCTTATACGAGGTGATCAAGATGAGGGAAAGACACGCAGTTGTAAGTGTAATTGGTAAGGACCAAGTAGGTATTATTGCAAAGGTAACGAACATATTGGCAGATAAACAGATTAATATTTTGGATATCAGTCAGACAATTCTCCAAGACTTCTTTACGATGATGATGCTTGTTGATGTTGCAGGAAGAGAAGATCTCGACCAGTTGCAGGATCAGTTTAATCATTTAGGAGATGCACTTGGTTTAAAAATTAATATTCAGCTTGAAGAAATTTTCCAAGCAATGCATCGTGTATAAGGACTAGGGGGAATTGGGATGAAGATTGCACATAATGAAATGATTGAAACAATCCGAATGATTCAAATGGAGAATCTGGATATCCGTACCGTTACAATGGGAATTAGTCTGCATGATTGTGCAGACGCTGATTTTGCTAACCTTAATCAAAACATTTATAACAAAATCACTCGTTACGCAGGGGAATTAAAGGCAGTTGCTGAAGCGGTAGAAAGAGAATACGGGATTCCGATTATTAATAAACGAATTTCGATTACACCGATTGCTGAAATTTTAGGGAATGCTAGCAAGGAACAAGCTATTGAAATAGCAAAGACACTGGATAAAGCTGCTATTAAGCTTGGAGTAGATTTTATTGGCGGTTATTCTGCACTCGTTCACAAGGGAATGACAAAGGGTGACGAAACATTGCTCGATGCCCTGCCAGAGGCTTTAAGTGTTACGGAGCGCGTATGTGCCTCGGTTTCAATTGGCACAACGAGAGCAGGGATTAACATGGATGCCGTTGCGAAAATGGGAATGATTATTAAAGAAGCAGCAGAAAGGACAAAGGATCAAAATGGTCTCGCTTGTGCAAAACTAGTAGTTTTCTGTAATCCAGTAGAAGATAATCCATTTATGGCTGGAGCATTCCATGGTACTGGTGAAGGGGAGGCTGTCATTAATGTTGGTGTTAGTGGGCCAGGTGTTGTCTTAAGCGCATTGAAACGGCATGATGATGCTAATCTAAGTGACATATCCGAGATTATTAAGAAGACAGCCTTTAAGATTACAAGAGCAGGGGAATTAATCGGTCGTGTTGTTGCCGAACGACTAAAGCTTCCATTTGGCATCGTTGATTTATCTCTCGCACCAACAAATGCAATGAATGATAGTGTAGCAGAAATACTGGAAGAGATTGGTCTTGAACGTGTCGGCACCCATGGAACAATTGCAGCGCTGGCATTAATGAATGATGCAGTGAAAAAAGGCGGAGCAATGGCAAGTTCATTTGTTGGTGGACTTAGTGGCGCGTTTATCCCTGTTAGTGAGGATAACGGCATGATCCGCGGGATTATGGATAACTCCTTAACTCTCCCGAAATTAGAAGCAATGACCTGTGTCTGTTCAGTCGGCCTGGACATGATCGCACTTACTGGTGATGTTACACCTGCGACTTTGTCTGGTATTATAGCGGACGAAGCGGCGATTGGTATGATTAATAAAAAAACAACTGCTGTGCGAGTTATTCCCGTTCCCGGTAAGGGAGAAGGGGAAATGGTAGAGTTTGGTGGACTTCTAGGTCGTGCTCCTGTTATGGGTGTAAACCCATATAGCTCGGAAAAATTTATTAAACGCGGTGGAAGAATTGCTGCACCGTTGCAGGCATTGATTAATTAATGAAGATACGTCTGATCCTTCCCTAGCTCATTTAGAGAGATTGTCCATTATTAAAGCCTCCACATTTATTAGTGGAGGCTTCCTAATTCGTAAGTAATAATAATTAACCTTCAGTACCTTCTTCTTCTGCACCATCTTCAGGTACTTCTTCTTCTGCACCATCGTCTGTATCTTGTTCTTCTGTTGGTTCTCCTGATGCTGGTTCTTCAGTTGCAGGATCCTCTGTTGCAGGATCTTCTTCGTCAGCAGCACATCCAAACAATAGACCTGTAGAAAGGATTGCCCCCATTGTTGCAAATGTTAATTTTTTCAATTTCAACATGATCACCTCTCCTAACATTTTTGGTACCCTTTCATTATAATCCATGTTCTTTAACGCTAGATTACATGGATGTAAAAGTTTTTTAATAAATCGAACAATTTATATTACTATTTCCCTATACTGCTTAAAGTGCTAGGTATCCTATCATTATTTGAAGATTGGTTTTAGCTCATGCTAGTTTAAAAGTAGTAGGGTTATAAAATAAAATTTTGCCTAATAATCTTTATCAAGATCAGTTTAATGTTGGGAAATTAACATTAACATGTGAAGCTGTAATCTATAAAGATTGACAGGCGAACAGCATCTAAGCCGTTCGCCTGTTTCAACCTACCATAAAAATATTATTAAGGGTGAATATAGACATTCGTGCCAAGAGGAACCATATTGGATAACTCCACTACATCCTCGTTATGCATCCGAATACAGCCATGTGAAACAGACTTGCCGATTGATGAAGGATCATTTGTGCCATGTATTCCGTAATGAGGCTTAGATAAACCCATCCATAAAACACCAAAAGGTCCACCGGGATTTTCCTCTTTGTTAACAATGATATAATTTCCTTTTGGTGTAGGTGTCAGTATTTTTCCTACTCCAATTGGATATGTCTTAAGCAGTGTACTTGCATCGTAAAGCTTTAGTTGATGATTACCTACTGAAATATCAATCCAAAGTGCCATCGTATCACCTCGTAACGTCGTTTACTTCATATATATGATAGGTGCCTAGCAATGCCACTTTAAAGCGGATTAATTTTTACTTACAATTAGCATGTCATTTTCATCGAATGCCCAATCTTCTCCGTATGCTACTTCCCAGTAAAACCCATTAGGATCTTGAAAGTATCCACTATAGCCGCCCCAGAACACGGTTTGGGGCTTCTTAACGATTTTAGCACCAGCTTTTTCTGCTAAAGAAAACACTTCATCGACTTCTTCCTTCGACTTGCCATTATATGCAAGCGCGATTCTACTAAATCCTTCAGATGCTGCTGGTGGATTTTCATCATTAATATCTTTAGCAAGATTTTCAATCGGAAACAGTGAAATTTTTGTACCACCATTATTAAAGAAAATCACATCTGGGTTCGTTTCTTCTCCATGAACAACAACCTCAAACCCAAGCCCATCGCGGTAAAACTTAAGTGATTCTACCATGTCTCTTACACCTAATGTTATTAAATTTAATCGATTCATTTTCGCAGCTCCTATCTTTGTGAAATATTATTTCTTATTGTATATCATTCGTTTTAAAAGATGTATTTCCTTTTTGGGAGTGCTTATTAGTGGGAAATTTTATAGTTTCTTATCTGCGATTGTGGATGATAATTCGCTGTTTATACAAACTGCGAACTAAGCACAATGTTGATTTCCGCTACAATCACAGCCATGAAAGAGGAAAATGCGACTCTATCTAATATAGGATAGAAAATAATTTTTACTCGCAATCCCAGCGGAGAAAATACACGAAGACTCCTGCGGGAGGAAGCGCATCGGTGAGACTTCGAAGTGCGACAGCACAAGAAGGCTCACCAGCCCCCCGCGGAAAGCGAAGTGTATTTTCGGAGCGACTGGCCCAAGAGCATTTGACATCTTAAATTAGTTCACGGTTTATATCAATGGCGACAAACAATAACAAATCAGTCTGTAGTTTTAGATTTAAATAAATTAAAATAAGAATAAAAATGGATTTCCTAGTTTAAGGGGATTTCTACTATAATGTAGATAGGAGTGCAGAGTTATAAAAGGCAAAGAAAGCTTTCAGTTAAGGGGGCCATATTATTTCAATAGATAAGGAAAATCAAATCACCGATGACATAATGGATAAAATTGTAAAAGGAGAGATAGGGACAGGGGAAAAGCTGCCTTCTGAAAATGAACTAGCAGATAAATACAGAGTTCCAAGGATGACAGTGCGGCACGCGTTATTAAAATTAGAGGAACGTGGATATATTTATTCCAAGCAAGGGAAGGGCCGATATGTAAAAGAAGCCGCAATCCCGATTCAATTGAGTTTGACAGGGAAAATAAGTTTTACAGAAAAAATGAACCAATTAGGCTTTGAATTAAAAACAAGTAACATTTACTGTGAAAAAATCGATTATGACGCTGAAGTTTATCGGATCTTAGGTACAGCTAGAGGAGAAGCTGTTTTTAAAATTGGGAGATTGCGGGTTATCAATGGTGAACCAATCGCAATCCACAATTCATATGTAAGTGAATCCAGCTTCCCAAAGATTGAGGAAGAAGGACCAGCGATTCAATCAATGTTTTCCTATTACCGAAAGCAGGGATTTAAGGAATTTTCGAGCCGCCAAACCATGCTAAGTATAACTTTTCCAACCTCGAAGGAACAGCGGCTGCTTTCCTGTAAAAGCATGGTGCCACTTATTAAAGTTGAAAGTGATTGTATTGATGCAGAATCAAAGCAAATATTAGAGCATACGAAAATTTTATACCGTAGTGATAAATTTAAATATGATATAACGATGGATTGAACAGATAAGATACCCTGCAAATGGGTTTGCTTATCTGTTTTTTTATTTACCCTTTATTAATTCCCTTTACATATACTTTACCTTTTCTTAATACACAAGCACTTGGCGACAAGTTAAGCTAGTTTTGACAGATAAGAAAACTAGCTTAACGAGTATGTACAACTAAGGCAATTCGCCGAATGTCAATTTTTCTAAAGAAGGAGGGTGCACCTGAATGATGAAGAGACGAAGAAGAACAGAGATTCTTATTCAAAGTGACTCTAGTTTAGCTAGAAGTTTTGCAGAAATGATTACTCAGAACCATGAATGTCAGGAAATTGTTGCTCCGCAGTATGGATTGACGATGATTAAGATGCGCGAATCAGCAAAGAATTCCCTTTTCTATATTGGTGAAGTACTTGTTACCGAGGCAAAGGTTGAGATAAATAATCAAATTGGCATAGGGATTGTAGTGGGAATGCAGGATGAGCTTGCAAAGCATTTAGCGATTATTGACGCGGCATATAAAGCAAACCTGCCTGAGGTAGAGGAATGGAATCCACAGTTGCAGAGAGCAGAGCAGCAGATAATGAGCCGGCGCGCGAAAGAGCAGGCAGATTTATTTGAAACCAAGGTCAATTTTGAAACGATGGATGTTTAAATTAGACAGAGAGGAGCAATAGCATGGCGATTGATCAAGTACATGATACGCAGCATGTATACCGGAAATTATTACATAGTATGTCACGGCCAGGTACGATTTCATCAATTCATGAGATTGCAGAGCGGATAGTATATAAGCTTCCCTGCTATCAAGCAACATTTCTAAGTGTCATGACATTGCTGGATGCTGAGGTTACGTTTCATATTCTTTCCGAGAAAAATCAAGAATTAATTGAAAAAATTTCGGAATATACTCTGGCAAAATATGCACCAATTACAGAAGCAGACTTTGTCATTGTATTACATGATGATACAGAATCAACAATCATACAGGCTATGGAGTATTGTAAGATTGGAAATTTAATTGACCCGCAAGCTTCTGCAACATGGATAATCGAGTGTCCGCTGATAGCGAATGAGGCAGAGCTTACATTAACGGGCCCAGGTATAAAACACCATACCGAGCTTCAAGTGGGACTAACACAGGAAATATGGCAAGCAAGAAATGAGCGCACGAAGGAATATCCATTGGGGATTGACCTCATTTTTATAGATGAAAAAGCACAGTTGGCCTGTGTGCCTCGCACAACTTCTGTGGAAATACTGGAGGTGAAATAATGGGTTATGTTGCGGTAAAGGGTGGTACGAAAGCTATCGAAGCTTCGATTGAACGATTGAAGTACGAGCGATTAAAGGATGAAGAAATACTAGAGGTCAACACAATATTAGCAACAATGAAAGCAATGATCGATCAAGTGATGTCAGAGAGCAGCTTGTATTCCCCATATTTAGCAGCACTTGCAATTAAGCAAGCGGAAGGCAGCATGGAGGAGGCAGTATTCTTAATGCGTGCGCATCGTTCTACGCTTCCTAGACTTTATTATAGTCAAACAGTTGAAGCAGAATCGATGTTAGTGGAACGCCGTATTTCTGCGAGTTTTAAAGATATTCCCGGTGGACAGCTGCTCGGTGCTACTCGTGACTATACCCATCGTTTACTTGATTTTCAATTAATTGATGAGGATCAAAGCGATAACGAGCAATGGTTACGAGATTATAAGGATAAATTAGCTGCAACCCGAGCACAGAATGAAGTGCAGTATTTTCCAAAAGTAGTCGACTATTTGCGTGAAGAAGGCCTTTTTGAAAAGTATGAGAAAAATAATACAGACCCAGATGATATTACAAAACAGAGTTTACAATTTCCAGCATCAAGAAGTGCGAAATTACAAGTATTGACACGTGGACAAACAGGTGCTGTCACTTCATTAGGTTATGCATCACTTCGAGGATATGGACAAGTCCACCCGAATGTTGGGGAAGTTCGTGTTGGCAATTTGCCGATATATGTCGCACATCCAAATGAAATGGAGCAAGACGAGGAAAATGAATTTTATATCGGTGAAATTAGAGTGACTGAGGTAGAATCCTTTGTTCCTGTCACCGTGAAAAACGAACAGAATGAATCGGAGCTTGAATTTGAAATTGGCTATGGCATTTGTTATGGCCAAAATGAAACAAAGGCAATTGCGATGAGCATCTTAGACCAATGTTTAGAGCATCCGGAAGCGGAATTTCCTACACATGATGAGGAATTTGTCCTGCTGCACATCGATTCTGTTGAGTCGACAGGCTTTATTTCGCACTTGAAGCTGCCACATTATGTAACGTTTCAATCGAAGCTGGACAGTGTCCGTCAGGTGAAAGGTGGGGACAAGGATGAAAACTAATACGCATTTCGCCTTTTTTGATGAAGGTTCGAAAAAGGAAATCCGTCGTGCCATTCTAAAGGCTGTAGCTATCCCGGGCTATCAAGTACCATTCGCTTCAAGAGAAATGCCAATTGCACGTGGCTGGGGTACAGGCGGCCTACAGATTACCCTTTCAATTATTGGTAAACAGGATGTACTGAAGGTTATCGACCAAGGTGCAGATGAGTCTGTAAATGCTGTCAGTATTAAGAAATTAGTGCAAGCAACAACGGGGGTAGAGCTAACGGAACGAACGGGAGAATCAAGTATTATCCAATCGAGGCACCGTATTCCAGAAATAGCCTTAACAGAGGGACAAATTTTAGTTCTGCAAGTTCCAATGCCCGAACCACTTAGACAATACGAAGCAAAAGAATATAAAACGAAAATTCTCCATTCTGAAGAGGATTATAGCGGAGCATGGCTCATGCTTTTTGAACAAATTATGAAATATGGAAAAACAGCGACAGGCGCGGATCACCCAGTATATGTAAATAATCGCTATGTAATGGCACCTAGTCCAATCCCTAGATTTGATAATCCAAAAATGCACCAATCAGAAGCATTAATTCTTTTAGGTGCTGGCCGTGAAAAGAAAATTTATGCTGTACCGCCTTATACAGATGTAGCATCACTTGCCTTTGATGATTATCCATTTACGGTTGAATCGTTTAAAGGGAAACATTGTCATTTATGTGGAGCAACGAATGTTTTCATGGATGAATTGATCGATCATCTTAATGGCGAAACGATTTATCAATGTAATGACACGAGCTATTGTTTAGAAAGATTAAATATGGACGAAGAAGTGGAGGCGGAAGGTGAGTATGTATGAAGAGCCAATATTAAGCGTACGAAATTTAAACAGACAATTTGGACCAGGCTGCCACCAATGTAATCAAGAACATGACAAGGGATTAGAGAAAAATTACTGTTCGAACTGTGGCACAGTGTATGCCTGCCAGGATGTTTCCTTTGATTTATTTCCTGGTGAAATCCTAGGTATCGTTGGTGAAAGTGGGAGCGGTAAATCAACATTGATGCAGTGCTTGTATTTTGATGCAGATGTGACATCGGGAGAAGCGTATATTCATGATGCTGCCCTGGATGGCAATAATGTTTTTACATTGTCTTCCCAACGAAAACGTTATATTCGTAATCATACATATGGCATGGTATATCAAAATCCAGTTCATGGATTAAAGATGAATTTTTCCTCCATTGGCAATATCGCAGAGAAATTAATTGCAGCAGGTAATCGTAATGTATCGGAAATGGAGGCAATTGGTAAGGACCTGTTAGAAAGTGTCCACATCCCATTGTTTCGGATGAAAGAAGCTCCACAAAACTTCTCTGGCGGCATGCAGCAACGGGTACAAATTGCCAAGGCCTTATCAAATAATCCACCGATTCTGTTTTTAGATGAAGTGACGACCGGACTGGATTTATCTGTACAGGCGAACGTTCTAGATCTGATTAAAAAAATCCAGCGGGAATTAGGCATAAGCATGATTGTTGTTTCCCATGATCTAGCAGTCATCCGTATGCTTGCAGATCGTACCGTCGTCATGCTGAATGGATCGATTATTGAAGAAGGGCTGACGGATCAAATATTAGAGGATCCACAGCATGCTTATACACAGCAATTAGTTTATTCATTGTTATAGAGAAGTAAAGTACATTCGGTGCAGCGAGCTTAGTCGACCAGTTATGCTTACCCCAGCTCGTATACATAATTCATAGAAGGAAGTGAAGCGATGTATATCATTGCAAATGGAAAAATAGTAACAGAAGAAGCAATCATTAGTGGATTTGCGGTTGTTATTGAAGGTGAGCATATTCAAGCAATTATACCTGAGGAAGAGGCTTCTAAATATCCAGACGCAGCATTGGTTGATGCAAACGGCGGCTATATTTCACCAGGATTTATTGATATTCATTCCGATTATATCGAAACAATTGTATCACCGCGCCCGACAAGTATGATGGATCTTAATATCAGCTTGAGAGAAGCCGAGAAAATATTAATTAGCCATGGGATTACGACAATGTTTCATTCCCTGTCCTTCTACCGCGAAGATGTTTTTACACATAAACCGATGCGTTATCCAAAAAATGCGCAGCGCTTGGTGGATGCGATTGAGGCAACCCATAATGAATTGCATCTGATTCGTCATAGGCTCCATGCAAGATTTGAGATAGATAATATTGATGAAGTCGATCGACTCGTTGAGAATATCGAAAATGATAAAGTACATCTGCTCTCGTTTATGGACCATACACCTGGACAAGGCCAGTACAGGGATTTAGAAGTATATCGTGACACATTAAAAGGCTATCGCGAATTGACGGATGATGAAGTAAACGTAATTATCAAAGAACGCCAAAATAGTACGTTTATGACGATGGAAAAGATTAAACAGGTAGCAGATATTGCAATATCTAAAGGCATTGCAGTAGCCTCTCATGATGATGACAATATTAAAAAACTGGAGCTGGTCAAATCTTTTGGCACAACGATAAGTGAATTTCCAATCACATTAGAGGTTGCTAAAAAAGCAAAAGAATTAGGACTACAAACGATTGCTGGCGCACCAAATGTATTATTAGGAGGATCACACTCTGGTAATCTTTCAGCTGCAGAAGCTATTAAACATGACTGTGTTGATATTCTATGCAGCGATTACTATCCAGCCGCACTACTGCATGCGATATTCGAGTTAAGTGAAAAATACGGCAATGATTTACATCGTATGTTTATGATGGTGACATTAAATCCGGCAAAAGCTGTACGAATGGACGATGAACTCGGGTCAATTAAACCTGGTAAGAAGGCAGATATTCTCATTATTGAAAGAATGGATGACGGCTATCCAATGCTAACGACAACAATGGTCAATGGCTCGGTAATGACTACGACGAATTATCGCGTGAAGTAAATAAGGAGGAGGTTACATCATGTCGATGCTGGAAATTATTGATTTTGGCAAGCAATTTACCATTCATCATTTAGGTAAAACACGGCAAGCAGTTAAAGAAATTAATTTTAACTTAGAAAAAGGAGAATTCATTGGGATTGTTGGCAAGAGTGGCAGTGGAAAATCAACTATCCTGAAAAGCATTTATCGTACCTACTTACCTGATACTGGTAGCATTCTTTATAATTCGGACCGATTTGGAACGGTTGATTTGTTCAAGGCTTCCGAACGACAAATCCTTTATTTGCGAAAGCATGAAATTGGGTATGTATCGCAATTTCTAAATGTGATGCCGAGAACGACTTCTAGACAGCTTGTAGAGCAGGCACTCTTAGAAATGGGTGAGCCAGAAGAAGTAGCACTTAGTGAAGCAGAAAAAGCATTAACACATTTTGAGCTTGATCCTAAATTGTGGGACAACTATCCCAATACCTTTTCCGGTGGTGAGAAATTACGTTTAAACATTGCGATAGCGACAGTGAAAAAACCAAGATTATTATTGCTTGATGAACCGACAGCAAGCTTAGATCAACAATCAAAGCTAAAGGTTCGGCAAATTATTGAGAAATTAAAGGTAAATGGAACAACATTAGTAGGGATTTTTCATGATATTGAATTTATGGAAGGACTTTGTGACAAGGTTTATGACATGAAGGCAAGGCAACTCGTTCGTGAAGCTGGTGTCTCTAATGAAGGCTGATTTACATGTTCATAGCAATTTTTCTGATGGCTCTAATTCAGTAAGGGATGCTATGAAACAAGCGTATGACAATGGAATTACACATATAAGTTTTGTTGATCATGATACAGTTGCCGGTCTGCCGGAAGTACAGCGGCAAGGTTCGGAATTTGGTATTACAGTTATTCCGGGAATTGAAATTTCTGCATATGATTTTAAACGAAATCGAAAAGTACATGTACTTGGATATAATTATCAAACGGAAGCAGTCAATATAAAGGAAACTTGCGACCAAATCCTTAAAAGACGTCATAAGCATTCATTATGGCAAGCGGATCGTATTAGAGCTGCCGGTTATTCATTAGATATGGACGCGATTATCGAAGCTGCAAAGCCAAGTAATACGGTTTATAAACAACATATTATGCAGGCTTTAACCGACGCAGCCTTTACAGCAGCGGAATATAAGCAGCTCTATATTAAGCTTTTTAAAGGAGATGGCGTTGCTTCTGGTGATACTACATATGTGGATGTCTTTGATGCGGTACGTGCCATTATTGCTGATGGTGGAGTTGCTGTCATCGCTCATCCTGGTCAATTAGATTCATATGACCTCATCCCTGAACTTGTTCAAATTGGGTTAGGAGGCATTGAACGCAATCATTTAGATCATTCAGCAAAAGATGCCCAAAAGGTAGAAACATTAGCTAAACAATACAATCTTATAATGACAGGTGGAACTGATTATCACGGTTCATTTGGGGAGGCCATCGAGATAGGGAGCATAAGTAGCCCTTTTAATAGATTATTAGAATAATGTAAAGTATCTTAAGTAATCGTTAAGATACTGTAAAAAGAAGCTATTTCACAAAAAAATATGGTTCAATGAGACTAGCTTAAACTAGAAGAAGGAATGGGGTGTTTTTTCCTCCAGAGTTATTCATGCTAGTTACGTTGCTACTCATTACAGGGATTAAACAGGAATACTATCATATTACAAAATGAAAAGGGAGAGTCCACAATGAAAAAGAAATGGTCTTTATTTGTAATGCTAATTACTTTTGCAGTTCTTCTTGCTGCTTGTTCGGAAGATAGTGAAGATGCTGGTGCAGCTGAAGTAGACGATGTGATTAATATCGTATGGTATCCAAATGAATCTGGTAATGATATGAAATCCTCTCGAGATGAAATCGGCAGAGTAATCACGGAAGCTACTGGTAAAGAAGTAGAGCACCAATTAACAACAGACTACGCAATTGCAATTGAAACATTAATTAATAATAATGCAGACTTAGCATTTATGGGTGCACAGGGATATATCGAAGCAAAAAATGGTAATGATGCAGTTACTCCTTTAGTAGTTCCATCTGGTGAGTCTGGTACATTAGAAGATGCAATTTACTACAGCTGGTTAGCAGTAAATGTAGATGAACAGGATAATTATAAAGTAGAAGGAGAGTTTTCACTTGATACCATTGCTGGTACAAACTTCTCTTTTGTATCAAATAGCTCAACTTCAGGATTTGTTGTACCATCATCAAGTATTCTTGCTCATTTCAACGAACAAGAAGAATATGCTGATTTAGTTCAAGAAGATTTAATGGAGGGTGGTCCATTATTTGAACAAGTATTGTTTGGTGGATCTCACCAAGGTTCTGCAGTTAATCTATTAAATGGTAATGCCGATGTTGCAGCATTCTGTGATACTTGTGTAGAAAACTATGTAGAAGTTGCAGAAGGCGATGCAAACACGGTTGGTGCTGTTTATAAAGTAAAAGACGATGCAGCGGAGCCTTTTAACACGGTAACAGGAAAAGAATTTACACTAATGAGTGTGACACCAGTATTAAACGCACCCTTTGCTGCAAATATTGATGTATTAGGTCAGGAAGACTTTGATACATTGCAAGAATTATTTACTTCTGATGAAGTGGCTGATAATGAGAAGATCTTCGTTCCTGAAGATTCAGGAGAGTCAGGACTATTCTTTAAATCTGCAGATGAAAGATTTGTAGAAGCGGAAGATTCATGGTTTGATCCAATCCGTGAGCTTTCAAACTAAACTAGGGAAAACTTCATAACAGTAAATCTTAGAGTATGCATGTACGTAAAAGTGCATACTCTAATCTTTTTAGAGGAAAAAGTGTCAACTACCTACTAAATAGGAAAAAAGGAGCCAAATATAATGACATTGCTACAGGTTAAAGGTCTTGGGAAGTCTTATAATTCAGAGACACAAGTATTGAAGAATGTTGATTTTGAAGTAAATGCTGGCGAATTTGTTTCCATTATCGGTCCATCAGGAGCGGGTAAATCTACCTTATTACGCTGCATTAACCGAATGGTTGAAATAAATGAAGGCAAGGTTATTTTTGATAATGCTGATGTAGGCTCGTTGAAGAAGAATGAATTGCGTAAGCTGCGGACAAATATTGGGATGATTTTCCAGCATTATAACCTCGTACCAAGATTAACCGTGATAGAAAATGTCCTGCATGGGAGATTTGGTTATAAAACGACGTTGCAAGGTATATTAGGCAGATTTACAGAAGAGGAGAAAGAGCGTGCGTTTATCCTGCTAAAAAAGCTTGGCATTGAAGAACATGCGTATAAACGTTGTGATCAATTGAGTGGTGGGCAGCAGCAGCGTGTTGGTATTTGCCGCGCACTTATTCAAGAACCGAAGCTTGTACTCTGTGATGAGCCAATCGCGTCACTGGATCCCAATTCCTCAAAGGTCATTATGGATCATCTTAAGTCTATCACAACAGAGATGGGGATTACTTGTTTAGTAAACCTTCATCAAGTTGAGGTTGCGCAAGATTATTCTGATCGGATTATAGGCCTCAGGAAGGGTGAAATTGTATTTGACGGACCAAGCAAACAACTTCATGAAAATCAAATTAATCATATCTACGGAACGGAACTTAGGGAACTAATTACGGTATAAGGGGTAATGAAGGTGAACGAAACAAAGATGCGAAAAAGCAGAATGCAGACGGTAGTTTTTCTACTAATAATTATTATCGTCACATATTTATCTGCTGCGATAACCGAGTTTAACTTTCTTGACGGATTAGCGACAATACCAAAAGCTTTGGGCTGGATGGCTGCTAATCTATTGATTACAGCAGAGACGCTAGAAAGATTACCGACAATTATGGAGAAACTATTAGAAACGATTTTTATGTCTATTGCCGCTACAACACTAGCAGCGATTATATCTATCTTCTTAGGACTAATGGGATCGAAGACAACGAAGGTAAACAATGTATTTAGTATTCTTGCCAGGTTCATTGCCTCCATTTCAAGAAATATTCCCGTTGTTGCATGGTCACTCATATTACTGATTTCCTTTGGTCAAAATTCTGTTACAGGATTTCTAGCACTTTTTGTAGGTACATTAGGTTTCTTAACGAGGGCTTTCATCGAATCAATTGATGAAGCAAGCGGGGATGCTGTAGAGGCACTGCAAGCTACTGGTGCGACCTATTTCCAAATCGTAAACAAAGCAGTTATTCCCCAAAGCTTGCCCCAGATGCTTAGCTGGATTTTATTTATGATTGAGACAAATATCAGAAGTGCAACATTGGTAGGAATTCTAACTGGGACTGGAATTGGATATACATTCGACCTGTATTATAAGTCTCTAAATTATAATGCAGTTGCACTCGTTACAATCACAATTGTCATCGCCGTGCTTATAATTGATTCGATTTCTAACAGGATACGGAAGGTGATTTTATAATGGAATTGGGAAGAACAAATGGTGTGCCATATATCAAACGGACGAAGGATGGTCGGATCAATATTAAATCGGGCAATAAAATTGATCTTGTTATCAAATGGACGATAATCATCCTTTCGATATTAACCGTGATGGCATTTTTCTTTTTTAATTATACTGGTTTACAATTGGAACGAGCGATTCCGGAAACAGCCCATAATCTGCGTGCGATGTTCCTAGAACCAGCCTTAAATCACTTTAGCTTGGGAGAAGCAGTTTACCAAGTAGGAATCACGGTTGGATTAGGTGTGTTAGCAACAGTTATTGGTGCAGTAATCGCGCTTTTCTTAGCGCTTATGGCAGCGGAAAACCTATCAAAACCATGGATTTCGAAATCTGTTCGTGCGGTTGTTGCCATCATTCGTGCAGTTCCTACCGTATTATGGGTGTTAATTTTTGCGATTGCTGCGGGTCTTGGTAGTGAAGCAGCCGTGCTAGGGATGTTATTTCACTCGATCGCTTATTTAGTGAAGGCATTCTCGGAGGCATTTGAAGAAGTTGACGCGGGAATCCTTGAAGCGCTTCGAGCAACAGGCGCAAACTGGTGGCATGTAGTAACACATGGCGTATTGCCATCAACGTTTACCTACCTTCTATCATGGGTCTTCTTACGCTTCGAGATTAACTTCGGTGTAGCTGTAGCGATGGGAGCAGCTGCAGGAGCAGGTGGAATTGGCTTTGAGTTATTCATGGCATCAGGATTCTATTTTGATTTACGTGAAGTTGGCTTCATCACCTATGCAATTCTAATTATCGCGGTTTTATTGGAAATTATTTCAACACGTTTGAAGAGTCGTTACTTCCCAGCTTCAACGAATAATTAAAAATATGTATAGCCTTTAATTGAACAACATCTTTAATCGTTAGAATTAGACGTGAATCTAATGATTGAAGGTGTTTTTAGTATAACTGTATCTACTTTCTGGCCTGCTGCTATGGAAATACATTAGGCTTTTCACGGACGGCTGGTAGGCCTCCCGCAGGAATCTCCGTGTATTTCCATCGCTATCCGAATTATATATTTGCTATTACCATATTTAATTTCAGTAAATTTAAACTATTTTGGATTTAGTTGCGCATAGAGGAACTAATGCCTTTTTTCTAATATTAAATCCCATATAATTAAATTAAGTAAGGATCAATTAGTCATTTAAATTCATAGAAAGAATATGTCATATTTGTTGCTAGAAAACATCATAGATTAGTATCCATTTTTCTAATGCAATCAGTATTAAACTTTAAATTGGTAATTAGCTTTAAAAAGTAAATGTAAGCGATTACTTGATAAAATTTATTTAATACAGGGGGAACTACAATGGGAAAAGAGCAAATTTTTGATGTTGCACAATTAGCACATGTGGAGATTCTTACACCAGATCCTGATAAGACTTTATGGTTTTTCAAAGAGTTATTAGGGATGAGCGAAACGAAAAGAGAAGGGCAATCTGTATACTTACGTGCGTATGAGGATTTTTATCACCATAGTCTGAAAGTGACAGAAGGAAAACAAGCAGGCTTAGGGCATGTTGGCTGGAGGGCGAGCTCGAAACCAGCGCTGGAACGTCGTGTGGAGGCCTTAATGAAATCGGGATATGGCAAAGGATGGATTGATGGAGATTATGGTCATGGTGATGCATACCAATTCATCACCCCAGATGGACATAATATGGAGATTCTTTGGGATGTGGAGTATTATCAGGCACCTGAAGGACAAACGACAAAATTAAAAAACCGTCCACAAAAGCGCCCATTAAATGGAGTTCCAGTACGTAGGTTGGATCACGTCAATTTACTTGCTAACGACCCAACGTCGAACAAGCAATTCATGATGGATGAACTGGGTTTTCGTTTACGTGAGCATTTAGTAAATAAAGACGGGACAGATGGTGCTGCATGGTTGAGTGTAAGTCCACTAGTACATGAGCTTGCATTTCTGGGAGATGCAATGGGCGGTAAGGGGAGATTACACCATGTTTGCTATTGGTATGGCTATCCGCAACATTTAAATGATCTTTCCGATCTATGTGTAGAAAATGGCATTCAAATCGAAGCAGGACCTGGAAAACACGGTATCAGTCAAGCAAATTTCCTTTATGTAATAGAGCCTGGGGGAAATCGTGTTGAATTATTTGGCGATGCAGGATACTTAATCTTTGACCCAGACTGGAAGCCTGTAGCATGGACGGAAGAAGAAGTGGAAAAAGCAATCATTTGGTATGGCGCTCCACTTCCAGCAGAATACTTTAGGTATGGAACACCGCAAATAAAAGAGCCCGCTATTTTAGGTTAATAAGCTAGTCGTATAAGAAGAATAATCTAAAAAGCCTTCAAAAGTAGAACAGATACTTACTACTTTTGAAGGCTTTATTATCTTTATTGACAAGATTCTTCCTTTTTTGTTCTGGGATACTAATTTTTCTTGAATTCAAAGTATTTTATAAAAACTTCATCCAACAACTATAAAGAGTGAACGACATGTTATAATGAATGTATTATTGATTACTGTCTTTAAGTTCCTTGCAGATGGCATTTGGAATAATTAGGCATTGATGCTTCTAGAGGATCAAAGCAACTAAAGCAATTAAAGTATTAATTTTTAGTTAAAAATTGAAAAAATGATAGACATCTATCGCTAACATGGTAAAATTCTAGTAAGTGCTTACATATAAAGGGGACTTTTTCTATGAAACTATGGATGAGGAAAATTATAGTAGCCCTAGTTACGGTTGCTACATTAGGTATATATGTTCCAACCGAATTATTGCAAGTCGATGCAGATGAAAGTAAGGATAGTGTTGCATCAAACACCGGTGATTCCGTTTCAACCTCGACTGCAGAGGTAAGGGAAGAACCCGGAATTGACTCTTGGATTAATACGAATAACCTTAGTAATAAGGCCTACTATATTAATAGCCTAACTGAAAAGGCAAAGGATCTAACAATTACTAAATTTGGACCTAGAATTGCGAATCAGGTAGAAGATGATTTTACAGCATTTATCTTACCTAATATTGAATTAGCATTACAATCCATAATGGAAAATGCAGATGAAGATGTATCTCGCTACTATGCAATTACCGAGCAACCAACAAAAGGTTACGGGGAGAAAATCTTTCACGTTTACGATCATTTAAATGAACAGGATATTGCCAGATTTCATGTGCGCCGTGATAATCGGCCATTAGATGGTTATTATTTTAATTTCCATTACCATTTAAGTAAGGATGGTTTCAAGGATCATCATGAAATTGGTGAGATTTTTTGGGATAAAAATACGCCGCCAAAATGGATGGCATAGTTATTATAGCTGAAAGAAAGGAATCCCTCATTACTAGGGATTCCTTTCCATACCTGTACCGTCTTGTGTATATATTTTCAAGTACTACTAAGGTTCTTCACATCAATGGGTAGGGGAGAAGTGTGGAATGAAGTATAATGAAAAAGTGACCAATCGGATGAAGCGTATTGAAGGGCAAGTGAGAGGCGCCTTAAGAATGATGGAAGAGGAAAAAGCTGTAAAAGATGTGATTACACAGCTAACAGCAGCTAGAAATGCATTGGACCGTACCGCTGCGCTTATCGTCACTCAAAACTTAGAGCAAAGCATCCGTACTGATGAAAAGGAAAATGAAAAAAGCTCTGAGGATCTTGTTCAGGAAGCAGTTAATTTGCTAGTAAAAAGTAGATAGATTACTTTAGTTTTAAGTTGAATTTAAAAGATAACTGCTTTAACTACGTCACAGTTGATATAAAGTACGAACTAGTGACAATTGTGATTTCAGATCTGGACAGTCGTTGCTATTCACAAGATGCTCCATTCCTTCGTTTAAGATCAATGCGTTATTAGATAAGGGATTCTGTATTTTAGATTCTGCATTTTCCTCAGCGGAAGAAATACACGGAGACTCCTGCGGGATGAAGAGGCTCACCAGCTCCCGAGGAAAACGCAGTGTATTTCTGGAGCGATAGCCAAGGATGCAAATATCATTCAAAATTAGATTGCACTTTAAATAAACTTCATACTTAGAAGTATACGTGAAAATTACTATTATTAGAATATTACTGGAGGCAAGAAGAAATGCAAGAAATTACAGCAATAGAATTAGCAAAGAAATTAAATGATGGAGAGTCATTAAATATTATCGATGTTCGTGAAGATGAAGAAGTAGCACAAGGGAAAATCCCTGGGGCAACACATATTCCTCTAGGAGAATTACCGGATCGGTTAGATGAGCTAAGCAAAGAGAAGCAATATTACATGGTATGCCGCTCTGGGGCAAGAAGCGGCAGAGCAAGTGCATTTCTAGAAGCTGAGGGCTATGATGCAACCAACATGGCAGGCGGCATGCTTGATTGGGAAGATGAAGTAGAAGTATAAATTTGCATAGCTTTAAAAAGAACTGGATTGGCAGGCTAGCCATCCAGTTCTTTTAATATACTCCCAATCTTCCTTTCATTAATCACAAGGTCTGCATACCGATCCATTTCAGTTCTTTCCTGATTAACAATCACTAATTTGGCACCATTTTCTTTGGCAATCAGCGGAAATTGATTTGCTGGTGTTACCGTTAGAGATGAACCTAAAACAATAAATAAATCCGCTTTTTCCGTTTCAGTCAATGCAAATTGAAACGCTTCTTCTGGCAGGGTTTCACCAAATAATACGATTGATGGACGGAGCACACCACCACAGCTGCAATAGTATTCTTGATTAATATATTCGACACTATCATAAACTTTCCCGCACTTCTGGCAATGGAGCTTTTGTAATGTGCCATGGAGCTCTGCCACTCGTTTACTTCCAGCCTGCTGATGAAAACCATCGACATTTTGTGTAATGATCGACTGGATGATACCCCGCTTTTCCCAATCTGCTAAAATATAGTGTCCCTTGTGGGCGTTGTACTCCTTAACACCAAGGACACGTTCACGGTAAAAATCAATAAATTCATTCACATTTTCATTGAGTGCATTTGTACTCGCAATTTTACTTGGGTCTTTTTTCCTCCATAGACCTTGATTAGAGGAACGAAAATCAGGTAACCCGCTCTCGGTTGACATTCCAGCACCAGTAAAGACCACTGTGTATTTCGCTTCATTTAGAAAGTTTTTTAACATTGTATTTTCCCGCCTTTCTATTTCTAATGATACCCTGTTATTTCATTAATAGTTAATTTAATTGACACGATAGTGATTGATATGGTATTTAAAGTATAGGGATTAGCACTCTAGCTCTTAGAGTGCTAATGGCGAGTATCTTATTTGGAGGAGAGATATCAGTGGCGAAAAAAGAGTTCCAAGCAGAATCAAAAAAATTACTAGATATGATGATTAATTCTATCTATACTCAACGTGAGGTATTCCTAAGAGAGCTTATTTCCAATGCAAGTGATGCAATTGACAAAATCTATTACCGGGCATTAACGGATGATAATCTAAGTTTCAATAAAGAGAATTACTACATAAAAGTAGTTCCGAATAAAGATGAACGTACACTTAAAATCATTGATACGGGAATTGGGATGACGAAAGAGGATTTAGAAAGTAATCTTGGCGTCATCGCAAAAAGTGGTTCCCATACGTTTAAGAGTGAAAATGAAGTTAAAGATGGCCATGATATCATTGGTCAGTTTGGTGTAGGTTTCTATGCAGCGTTCATGGTGTCTGATGTTGTGACGGTTGTAAGTAAATCAATCGATAGTGATGAAGCTTACAAATGGGAGTCTACAGGCTCTGATGGCTATACAATTGAACCTGCTGAGAAAAGCGAAGTCGGAACAGAAATTACACTGAAGATTAAAGAGAGCACAGAAGACGACAACTATGATGAGTTTCTGGAAGAATACCGCTTGAAACAAATTATTAAAAAGTATTCCGATTTCATTCGCTACCCAATTAAAATGGACGTAACGGAAAGTAAGCTTAAAGAAGGTTCTGAGGACGAATATGAAGAGGTAGTCGAAGAGCAAACCGTCAATACGATGGTTCCGATTTGGAAAAAGAACAAGAGTGAGCTTACAGATGAAGATTATGAGAATTTTTACAATGAAAAGCATTATGGTTTCGACAAGCCATTAAAACATATTCATCTAAGTGTTGATGGTACGGTCCGCTATAATGCAATTCTGTTCATCCCAGAGAGCGCACCATATAATTACTATTCACGCGAATATGAAAAAGGCTTAGAGCTATATTCAAGCGGTGTGTTAATCATGGAGAAGAGTCCTGAATTGCTTCCGGATTATTTCAGCTTCGTTAAAGGGATGGTAGATTCAGAAGACTTGTCACTTAATATTTCCAGAGAAATGCTGCAGCATGATAGACAACTGCAAATTATCGCTAAAAATATTAGCAAGAAAATCAAGAGTCAGTTGCTCAGCTTATTAAGAGATGACCGTGAAAGCTATGAGAAGTTCTATCAATCATTTGGCCAACAATTGAAGTTCGGCTTGTATAGCGATTATGGGCAACATAAAGAAGTACTGCAGGACTTAATTCTCTTCTATTCTTCTACGGAAAAGAAAATGGTAACCCTGGAAGAATATGTATCAAGAATGCCTGAAGAGCAGAAGTATATTTATTATGCTACTGGTGATTCCAATGAGCGAATTGACAAGCTTCCACAAACAGAAGTTGTCGCAGATAAAGGCTATGAAATTTTATACTTCACAGAGGAAATTGATGAGTTCGCAATCAAAATGCTAATGAGCTACAAAGAAAAAGAATTTAAATCAGTTTCAAGTGGCGACCTAGGCATTGAAGATGAAGATAAGGATGAAAAAGAGGAAGCAGCAACAGAAAACAAAGACCTATTTGCTGAAATGAAAACTATTTTGGCTGACAAGGTAAAAGATGTACGAGCATCCAAACGATTAAAATCGCATCCAGTTGTTATAACAGCTGATGGAGAAATATCAATTGAGATGGAGAAGGTCATCAATGCAATGCCAGATGATCAAAATATCAAGGCTGATAAAGTATTAGAAATCAACATCAACCACGAAGTTTTCGGTGCATTAAAAGATGCCTTTGCAAATGATCAAGACAAATTGAAGCTGTACACAAACCTGCTCTACAATCAAGCACTCCTTATTGAAGGGCTGCCAATCAATGACCCAGTAGAGTTTACGAATGATATTTGTAAAGTGATGGTCTGAGAAATAGATTGGAAGCAATCTGAGCCTGGTTAGCATGTGCTATCCAGGCTTTTTCAAATGGTATTTCTTTCGCACGAGGATATACAAAAATCGCTCCAGCAATCATTCGCACAAACTAAAAAAGCGCCAAGGACATTTAACAGTCCTTGGCACCTCAAATTACTTCCGATACATTTTAAACTCTAAAAACAACTCATTATAATATGCTAAATTCTTCTTACCTAGGTTATCATACACCTCAAGTTTATCTGTTAACTCTGGTGATGGATAGAAGCGTTCATCATTTACCATTTCTTCTGGCATGTACTTTAATGCTTCCTTGTTTGGTGTTGAATAACTAACATATTCTGTGTTCTGTGCAGCTACTTCAGCATCAAGCATGAAATTAATGAATTGATGTGCACCGTCGATATTTTTTGCTGTTTTAGGAATGACCATATTATCGAACCATAAATTGGATCCCTCTTCAGGTACGGAGTAGTCCAAGTCCTCATTTTCAAACATAATCTCGGATGCATCGCCTGACCAAACAAGTGCTACAGGTGCTTCACCGTTAGCCATCAACAGTTTATTTTCATCACCAACAATAGCCTTGATATTCGGTGTTAATGTATTTAACTTATCCTGTGCTTCCTGTAAGTGAACTTTATTAGTATCATTTAAGGAATAGCCTAGGCTGTTTAAGCCCATACCGATAACTTCGCGGGCACCATCAACTAATAAAATGTCATTTTTTAACTCGGGATCCCAGAGGTCATCCCAGCTCTTGAAATTCATATCAGGAAGCATCTTCGTATTAAAGACAATGCCAACTGTACCCCAGAAGTATGGGACTGAGAATTTATTTCCTGGATCGAAGGCGAGATCCATAAATCGTTCGTCGATGTTTTTCAAGTTTGGAAGCTTTGAATGATCCAATTCTATAAGTAAATCTTCTTCCATCATTTTTTGGACCATATACTCTGATGGCACGGCAACATCATAGGTTGTACCGCCTTGTTGGATTTTCGTCATCATTGCTTCATTTGAATCAAAGGTTTCATAAATGACAGTTATCCCAGTTTCTTCCTCGAACTGATCAATAACCTCCTCATCGATATAGTCACCCCAGTTGTAAACAGTTAACGTGTTGGTTCCTGAGTATCCTGCAGAGGCATTTAATCGATTGATTGCAATTAAGCAAACGATTGAAACAACGAGTACTGCTAAAAATGCCTGAATAAGATTCTTCATCTTCTCATTCCTCCCATACCTTGATTTCCGGCACGTCTGCTAATGTAGTAATAAACAATCACAAGAACGACCGTAACTAAAAAGATAAGTGCAGACAAGGCATTAATATTAAGTGAGATACCTTGACGTGCTAAGGAATAGATTTCAACGGATAATGTAGAAAAACCATTTCCTGTTACGAAGAATGTAACGGCAAAATCATCTAGAGAATACGTTAGCGCCATAAAGAATCCAGCAAATATTCCCGGAGTAATGTACGGCAAGATAACCTTTGTTAATACATTCCAGCGACTTGCGCCAAGATCACGAGCAGCATCAATTAAGGATGGGCTCATTTCCATTAATTTAGGCAGAACCATTAGGACGACAATTGGAATACTAAAGGCAATATGTGATAACAGTACAGAATAGAATCCAAGCTGTATTCCTGCCATCGTAAACAAAATCAGAAATGAAGCACCAATAATAACATCAGGACTAACAATTAGTACATTGTTCAATCCTAGGATCGAATTCTGATTCCTTTTCCGCTTCATCTCACGAATCCCAATTGCCCCAAATACACCGATAATCGTGGAAATTAACGCAGACAATAAGGCAATTACAACGGTGTTCAAGACGATAATCAGCAGTCTTGTATCTGAGAAGAGTTCCTTATACCAATCGAGAGTAAAGCCCTCGAAGCCGCTCATTGTACCCCCGCTATTAAAGGAGTAGAAGATTAAATAAAAAATGGGTGCATAGAGAACGAAAAAGATAATAACTAAAAATAGATTTGCGAATGGTGATGATTTTCTGCTCAACTTATGCACCCCGCTTCCGTATGCCAGTCAGTGAAATAATGACAAACATAATGATGATTAAGAAAACCGCAATTGTTGAACCCATTCCCCAATCCTGAGTAACAAGAAAATGTTGTTCAATCGCTGTACCGAGTGTGATGACGCGATTTCCAGCGATTAATCTTGTCAACATGAACAAGGAAAGTGCTGGAATAAACACGACCTGACAACCCGATTTCACGCCATCAATTGTTAGTGGGAAAACAACACGGCGAAATGTCGTCCATTTTGATGCACCTAAATCATTCGCAGCATCGAGTAATGTTGGATTCAAACTCTCTAATGCATTAAAGATTGGTAAAATCATAAATGGAATAAAAATGTATACTGAAACAAAAACAAAGCTAAAATCAGTAAAGAGTATTTGCTGCGAGCCAATTCCAAGAAATTCCAACAAATTATTTGCAGCACCGTATGTGCCAAAAATCCCGATAAACGCATATGCTTTTAAAAGTAAATTAATCCATGATGGCACGATAATTAATAATAGCCAAAGCTGTTTATGCTTCGTCCTTGTTAAGAAAAGGGCGGTAGGATATGCAACTAAAAGAGATATAACTGTAATTAAAAATGCATACCAAAATGAACTCAACGTCATTTGTAAATAGGTAGACGTAAAGAAGTTCTGGTAATTAACAAGCGAGAAGTTCCCCTCAATATCAAGAAATGAATAGTAGACAACAAGGAGTATCGGCGCAATAACAAAGAAAATTATCCAAAGTGCATATGGAATCATATAGAGATTGCGCGTTACTTTATTTTCCATCTGCTTCCCCCTCCGCATAAGATTCTAAACGACGGTCAAAGTCTTCTTCTGTCTCATTAAAACGCATAACATGAATTGCCTCTGGGCTGAAGTGCAGGCCGATTTTATCGCCAACTTCCGCCTTCTTTGTTGAATGGACAAGCCACTCATTTCCATCGTGGTCGACTCCAGTAATCTCATAGTGGACCCCACGGAATAATTGTGATGTTACTTCAATCTTCAGCATGCCACTATCGAATGAAGTGATTTCTAAATCCTCAGGGCGAATGACGATCTCAATTGGTTCATTTGGATTCATCCCTTGGTCAACACATTCGAATCGTTTTCCACCGAATTCTACTAAAAAGTCTTCAATCATAGTTCCTTTTACAATATTGGATTCACCGATAAAGTCAGCAACGAAACGATTAATCGGTTCATCATATATATCAATTGGGGTACCACTTTGCTGGATTTTCCCCTTATTAAGAACAAATATTTCGTCAGACATTGCAAGTGCTTCTTCTTGATCATGTGTAACGAAGATAAAGGTAATACCAAGTCGTCTTTGTAAATCTCGTAATTCTCCTTGCATTTGATAACGTAATTTCAAGTCAAGTGCAGATAATGGTTCATCAAGTAGAATTACTTCCGGTTCATTGACAATGGCACGTGCAATGGCAACACGCTGTCTCTGACCACCAGACATTTCCTTTATTTCCCGTTGTTCATAACCAAGGAGGTTTACGAAGCTTAGTGCTTCTTTCACCTTTGCTTCTACTTCTGTGTTTTTCATTTTCTTAATTCGTAAGCCAAATGCAACATTCTCAAATACATTTAGATGAGGAAAAAGCGCGTAATCCTGAAAAACCGTATTTACCTGGCGTTTATTGGCTGGAATATTATTTATCTTCTTATTATCAAAGTAAATTTCTCCTGAAGATGCTTCCGTAAAGCCAGCGATTAATCGTAAAATCGTCGTCTTTCCACAGCCTGAAGGACCAAGCAGGGTGTAAAACTTTCCCCGTTCAATCTCAAAACTTACATTGTCCAGCACAACTGGATCATTATCGTATTGCTTTGTCACGTTATTAAACTGAATTATCGTGTTTGTCATCGCAGTACCTCCCCCATGGTTAGTTGGATTATTTAAGTAAATCCTAATTTTTTTTGCTAAAAGTTGATTATTTCTTACAACTTTCGTGCATATCGAAATAATTATACACGAATTGTTTTAAAAAGGTATTAATTTTTTTAGCAGTAAAGAAAGATCATAATTAACGCTATACAAATCTCAGTATTAGCTTCGTTTAATATCCGACTGTTATTCACTAATATTCCTTACTGATTAGCAAATAGGAGTTGCCATATGACAACTCCTCACCTCATTCTTGTACCCTATTTAATAAATTCAAATCTTTTTAAATTACAATGACGGAGGACTATCGGGAATTGCATTAGCAAGGATAATATATATAAGCAGATTAGCAGGTAAGAAAATAAAGATTAGTCTTACTGCAAAAGAAGATATACCGAAGAAGTCAGCTATGCCTCCACAAACTCCTGATATTGATTTATCAGTTGATGATTTCCTTAATTTATTCTTCATGCGATTCCCCCTTTTTAAAACAAAAGGTATTATTAGACGATGATAAAATTAGAGCTGCAATCATTATTTTTTTTCCTCCCTAATTGTATTATAAGGTATATTAATAAACAGTTTCCACTATACTAAGGCAGTTCGGTATTTCGGCATGATTTCTCTGACGTCTTAATTCTACTTAGTAAAGTTTTCGAGTTTTCCAAGCGTACATAAAATATTATTTAAATCGGAATTGAGATGAAAGAACACGGATACCCTCTTTTTCTTAGGGTAAAGTATATAAATACAGGTGAGTTACCAGGTAATTAGGTAATAATGTTGCCCTCATTGTGTTCATTTGACTATGAAATTTTTCCGTATTTGTTAAAAATATAAAGTTATCCTATATTTCCCATAAACCTGCCACAATTGTTTGATAATGTATACTTACCAGGTAGAATAAAAAGTGACGCGGTGTCACTCAAAATATTGACAAGTGACACGGTGTCATTTATTATAGAAGAATAACATGACACTGTGTCACTTCAGAAGAATATGGAGGATGGGCATTGCCGAAACAAACTTTTTTTAACCTACCTGAGAGTAAAAGGCATAATCTGATAGCAGCAGCAGAAAAGGAATTTGCTAGGGCCCCTTTATCTGAAGCATCGATTGCGAATATTGTAAAAGAAGCCTGTATTGCTAGAGGGAGTTTTTACCAATACTTTGAAGACAAAGAGGATGCTTACTTTTTCTTGTTAAATCAACAGATGAAAGAGCGAAACATGCAATTTATTTCTATCTTAAGGGAGAATAATGGTGACATTATTGAATCGATGATAGAAATGTACCATCAATTCCTTATAGTTCTTCCAGATGAGAATGAACGTGACTTTTTTAAAAATGCACTATTGAATGTTACACATAAAATGGAAGATTCGTTTACTTCTATTTTTGAAGGGAATAGTAGTAGTGAGCAAATGAAAGAGGTCACCAATTTAATAAATAAAAATCACTTAAACATATCAGACGATAAGGATGTAATTCGTATCATTAAAATTGTTGCAGCGGTAGCGTTTCGTAACTTTGTTGAGAAATATTCCGGAGAGCTGTCTGATGAGGAAGCAATTAACATCTTTAGAATGGAAATGAATTTATTAAAAAATGGGCTTTATAAGAAAAAATGAAACTATCCATGCATAATAAGTGTATTACAATAAGATCTTCAAAAAATAAATAGAATGGGGTTTGATAGATAAATGACAGTTACAATTTATGGAGCAGCTTGCTCATCTACTCGTAAAGCAAAGCAATGGTTTTCGAAGCATGGAGTTAAATATGTAGAAAGAAATATTATTAAAGACCCATTAACAGTTAGTGAGCTTCAAGGAATACTTAGAATGACAGTTGATGGAACAGATGAGATTATTTCAACGAGATCAAAGATATATAAAGATCTTAATTTAGACATTGAGACACTGCCATTACAAGAATTACTGGAATTAATTCATGAGCATCCGCGATTATTACGTAGTCCGATTATGGTTGATGAGAAGCGATTACAGGTTGGTTATCATGAGGAAGATATTCGTCAGTTCTTACCAAGAAAAACTCGTGAATATCAATGGTTACAATGGCGCTTGAATAGATTGCAGCTTGCAGAAGGTTAAAGAATTCTGGAATGTATGTATCGCTAAAATGAAACAGCTTTACTTACATAGTAAGCGAATTAATCTTCCCTCATTGCTAAGTGCTGATTAACTTGGAGGGATTACATGTACTTGATTGCCGAACAGCAATATGTTAAGGTCGAGCGAATTGTAAGCAGTATCAGCCAAATTGATACAGAGCATCAACGCACCATGTATTTATATAATGAAAAACTTGTCACCAAACACCGTGAGTTCCCGATACAGGATGTAACTGATATGTCCTATCGTTCAATAGGTGGTAAAGGGGGACTCCTCTATGTGCACACTACGAATGGAGTATACTCGTATACTGTAAAAACATCTCCCCTTCCATTTCTGAATGCTTTTAAGAAATATGTTAAAAAATAAGCTAATTCATATTTACCTCAGAATAATCAAAAGCTTAAAGCTAGTTTAGCGACGTACGGACTGGATGTGGCCTAACTTGTCTTATTAATAATAAAGGATACTGTCAATTATCAGGCAGTATCCTTTATTGTGCTCAGAAGGATTCAAAAGATAAGATTCCTCAATCTTCTATTCTTGGAGGTTTTAGAACGTGCAAATACTTTCTAAGTGCAACTAGAGCTATCAACTTAAAACACAGTGATAATCAAGTGAAAGTCCCAATATTGACCAGAACGCATAAGCTATGTTAGTCGATATGAAGGGGTGTAAAGAGATGGGATTGTATATAAATCGGCATATAGATGGTGCTATTTATAAAAACAATAGCGATATCCAGGCACCAAATCAGAAGCTTTTTATTAAGAATCATATGGAGGAAATGATTCAAGAACAACAGAAAGTAAATGCTAGCCTGCATGAATCATTCCAGGGATTGAAGCATATTTATGAAATGCAAGAAAATCGGCAAACGACAAGGTGGATAGAGATTGGTAATAAATTAACTGAACTGCAGGGGATGAACGAGAAGTATACCGAATTAGAAAAGCATTTCATGATGCAAATGAAGAAATTAGAAGAAGATAATAATGGATTAATGAAGTTAATGGAGAACCATCAGCTCTCAGAAGAGCAATTCAATGAACAAGTGCAGAATATAACCATGTCATATGAAAAAATAGGACATAAGCTTACACAATACGGGTCAGCAAATGAACAGATTTCATCAAAGATTGATGAGCAAATCAAGGTTCAGCAACAATTGACAGAAAGAATCTCAACCCAAGATGCTACACAACAGGAAGTGTTGGACAGACTAGATAATCAAGAAGCATTAACAGAGAAAATCTCCAGACAGCTTAGCCATTTCAGATCTGCCCTTTATGAACGAACGAACTTTCTTTCGGAAAAAATAGAACAGACTTCCTCGTATTTGATGAATTTGATAACCGGATCGAATCAAACTACGAATAGATTCATGATGCTTGAAAAAGAAAAAGAGAAGAAAAAATAAAAGGTATGCTTTTATATTGATAAAGGTGAAGCGGTACTAGGCGTTAGTGCCGCTTCTTTTTTGTGTATGGTAGTGCTCCTCTATTTCCTCCGCCTGTTCTTCTGACTCTTTCTTGAATCCTCCCATTCTAAAGGAGGCAACGATTAGGACAATCATAAGCACGAGTCCAAGGTTCCCGATTAAAGGATAGAATAATGCTACAAGCTCGGTAAAGCCGACAAAGCTTAAGGAAAATGCAACAATACCAGTAATGAGTGTAAAAATTTTAAATTTCTTTGTTCCGATTTCAGTAAATCTTGCACTAAATGAGAAGAACATACTTGCAGCAGTATTAAATATCATTCCGAATAAAATTAAACAATAAACCACACCTAAAATAGGAGAAATATCATCTGCAAGCTTTAAGATAGGCATGTCGAAGCTGCCGATAACATCAATTTTTGAGAAAATCATAAAATGACTGACCATGATTAGAACCCCAATTGTAAGCCCACCGATAAGGCCGCCAATTGCCGCTGTTTTCTCATTCTTTTCATCTCCACCCATAACGATCGACATGGAAACACCAACTGCGATGTTAAAGGAGACGTAGTTTATTGCTGAGAAGATCCAGTTTGAAAGTGCGGAATCATGCTGCTTTGCAATTGGATTAAGCTCTGTAAAGGTAGCATCCATTGTCGCTATACTATAGATGAATAGCAGGATAATCGAAATGATTAAAAACGGTGTAATACTCCCAATTACTTGAACAACCCTATTAACGTTAAGTGTTGCTGTCAGTATTACGAGAGCAATTAACAGCAAATTTCCTACAAAAACTGGCAGACCAAATTGCTGATTTAAAATGGATCCACCTCCAGCTATCATAACTACACCAACGCCGAATAAAGTGAATATAATAATATAATCGATAATAGTACCTAGCAATTTCCCGCTAATTTTATGGATTGTATTACGATGAGAAGTTGCTTGCATTCTGCTTCCTAATCTAGTCATCGTCATTCCCATATAAGCAAATAATGCTGCAGAAATGATTGCGCCAACTATTCCAATCATTCCAAAACTAGTGAAATACTGTAAAACTTCCTGCCCGGAGGCGAATCCAGCACCCACGATAATACCTACAAGTGCACTACCTATCTGTAATGTTTTCTTCATAGTATCCTCCGTGTTTTCTGTATTATTGAGTCTTGTCAAATTAATTTTAAAAAGTTACCTATTTACCATCTTAAGGACTTTTGTTTTAGATGGGCATAATCAGAAACCTTAATAGCTAAATCTACGCTTTCTTTTAAATGAATCTTTCAAAGAGACAAAAATATGTTTGTAATTAAAGTGTATCTCTCCCAGATTGAAAGTTCAACAATAATAGGTTATTCGAAAAAAGGTCTACTTTTATGCCTTTTTTGCAATGTGCAGCTTTTCAATTGGATTAGCGAAGTAGTTTTGGGTTTCCCTTCTAACTACTTTAAATAACAGCAACAGACCAATTAAGTTCGGAATAATCATAAGTGCGTTTGTTGTATCGGCAAAAGCCCAGATTACTGATAAGTCGGCTATGGAACCAATATAGGTAGCAGCAAGATAAAGAATGCCGTAAATAGCAACATACTTCACCCCGAATAAATACTCAAAACATTTTGCACCGTAGACATACCAGCCAATAATTGTAGAAAATCCGAAAAATACTACGGAAACGGAAACAATATATTCGCCAGTAACTCCGAGTGTCGAGCCGAATGCGGCACTAGTTAAGGCACCACCTTCAAGGTTAGGATTATGGGTTACACCTGAGAGAAGTCCCCCGGATGGATCCCAGAAGCCAGTTATAACAAGGACAAGTCCTGTCATGGTACAAACGATAATAGTAACAATAAATGTACCTGTCATCGCAACAAGCGCTTGTTTTACCGGATGGGTTGTCTTTGCGTTACCCGCAATCAGTGCAATGGTACCAAGACCTGCCTCATTGGAAAAAATCCCTTTCGAAACTCCGTGCTGGATTGCTTGACTAACAATAGCACCGGAAAATCCGCCTGCTGCAGATACAGGAGTAAATGCGTATTGAAAAATTAGTCCAAAGGCCGGAATAATTTTATCGTAATTCATAGCTATAATTATTAATGAACCACCAATATATAAAATAGCCATGATAGGTACAAACACTCCGGCTACATTACTGATACGTTTCAGGCCACCAAATATAATCAAGCCTGTCAGTAACACGAGAAGTACACCAGTAACCCAGCCAGTTACATGAAAACTGTTATCCATTACATCAGCAATCGTATTCGCCTGTACCCCATTACCTGTTCCTAATGCAGCAAATGCTGCGAAAATGGCAAAAGCGATACCAAGAGGTTTCCACCTTTTACCCAGGCCACGCTCAATATAATACATTGGCCCGCTGGAATATTCACCTTTCTCATTTTTTACACGATATACTTGCGCAAGTAGGGCTTCAGCGTATTTTGTCACCATACCAAGTAGACCGGCAATCCACATCCAAAAGATCGCCCCAGGACCACCAAGCGTAACAGCTGTGGCCACACCAGCGATGTTTCCATTACCAATCATACCGGCAAGTGATGTCATCAGTGCCTTAAAGTTACTGACATCCCCATCTGCTGCAGCATCTTCCTTATCCTTAGTAAATGCTAGTTTGAAAGCATAGCCTAATTTTTTGAACTGAAGTCCCTTTAATATGATTGTAAAAAACAGACCAGTTCCGAGAAGTAAAATTAGACTAGGTGCGCCCCAGAGAAACCCATTAATTTTGTTCAAAATATCTAACACAAATTTCTACCCCCATGTTGTATGTGCAATTCACCAAATAAAAGTGCTCGCTTGTATGAGTGAAATTAAAAGATGAAAAAGCTGTTTTTATAAAACGCTTACATTTATGCGTCCGATAGATGCCTCCCCCTTTCTATAATTCTATCAGAATATTGCAAGGCGGTAATTTGTTAAAAAAGCAAAAAATAGTTTATATAGTTTGTCAAATTGCACAACTCAAAATATATTTGATTCGATGAATATGCTATAATTTAACTAGGAAGGGGGAAACACCATTGATTCATTCACAACTCCGTAATGAAGTTATTTCTGAGATGTTCAAAGATACTTTTGATTCCCCAGATCTTTTAGCAGAACGAATTGGTGAGGCGCTTGAATGTCCTATTACAATTGAAGATTCTAAACATGGCATTATATCCTACAGCAAGCATAAACAAGACATCGATGAGGTTAGAATTGCTACTATTATGAGTAGGAAAGTACCAGATAATATTATTAACAGTCTTTGGAAGAGTGGCGTGATGACCGAACTATTCGAAAGCGACGAACCAGTTATTGTTCCTGCGATAAAAGAGGTCGGTCTTGGTAATCGAGTTGCGGTCTCTATACGAAAAAATAATAAAATACTAGGATTTATTTGGGCACATACTAGTGATAGTTTTCTTGATGAAGAAAAGTTATATATTCTAAAAAAGTCTGCGCAAATTGTTAAGAACCAGCTGCTTCAGAAGCGTATAAAGAAGGTAAAAGAAGAGGAAAATCATCAGGAGTTCTTTTGGCGACTTTTGACGGGTCAACTTAATGAGAAGGAAGTAATAGTTGAGCAAGCTAAAGAGTATGGCATCGAACTTTATGGAAGACAAGCTATTACAGTACTTGAATTTGATTTAGAAATAAGTGAAACAGTTGAAAAGCATATCAATTATTTATTAGAAACCTTACATCGGATTCACGTAGTTTGCCGGTTAATTGACCAAAACCAACTGATATTACTAATAAGACTTAATGACAATAATGATTCAACAATGATTCTAAATCAGTTTCTGAAGCACTTCATCCAAAAGTTGCGTTTACGATTGCCAACTGCCAATGTAAGAGGTTCTAGTGGAGCGATTTATATGAATCCAGAATATATTAAAGATAGCTACCATCAAGCGTTAAAGGTGTTAACACTCAAGGATAAGTTTCCAAAGGAATTACAATTAATTTCTAGTTATCAAGAGTTAGGCATTTATCAGTTTATAGATGAACTTCAAAAAAAGCAGACTCGAGAAAATTACCAAAATCGATCGATTGAAAAGTTAAAGCATTATGATCAACAGAATAATACAGAATTATTAGAAACACTTAAGGTTTATTTGGAATTTGACAGTAATGTGCGTGAAGCAGCAAGTTCTATCCACGTTCACACGAATACATTAAACTATCGGATAAAGCGGATTATCGATATTACCGGCATTGACCTAAAAGACACAAATCAAAAAGTGTGTTTATATCTTGATTTGCAATTGGAAAAGCTAAAGAAAAAGAGTTTGTAGTTTTATACAAATCTTTTGACTATATTTTAGTTTTTTTGATAAACTAAAGTAAATAAACTGGCGCTACAATGGAAGTATATTAAACATTGAGGAGATGTTAAGAATGATTATAGGGGTACCAAGAGAAATAAAGAATAATGAAAATCGTGTAGCAATGACACCGGCTGGAGTTGTCAATCTTGTCAGTGCTGGTCAAGAGGTAATTATTGAAAAAGGTGCGGGACTAGGAAGCAGCTTCACTGACGACGAGTACACGAATTCAGGCGCAAGAATAATTGAAAGCGCTTCAGATGTTTGGGCAGAAGCAGACATGATAATGAAAGTAAAAGAACCACTTGAGTCTGAATATCAATATTTCCGTAAAGGATTAATCCTATTTACTTATCTTCACCTAGCTAATGAACCAGAACTTGCGAAGGCGTTAGTCGAGCATGAAGTTACAGCGATTGCATATGAAACAGTAACAGTAGGCCGTACATTACCACTTCTTACACCGATGAGTGAGGTTGCTGGTCGGATGTCTGTTCAAAAGGGTGCACATTACTTGGAGAAATCCCAAGGAGGCAAAGGCGTTGTATTAAGTGGCATTCCTGGTGTTGGACGTGGAACAGTTACCATTATTGGTGGTGGCGTAGTTGGGGCCAATGCAGCTAAGATTGCTGTTGGACTAGGTGCTAATGTGAACATCATTGACTTGAACCCTGCACGTTTACGAGAATTAGATGATATCTTTGGCGATAGAGTTCAAACATTAATGTCTAATCCATTAAATATTGCGAATGCTGTGAAGGAATCAGATTTAGTTATTGGATCTGTTTTAATTCCGGGTAGGAAAGCTCCTAAACTTGTAACAGAAGAGATGGTTAAATCGATGCAGCCAGGATCTGTTATTGTTGACGTTGCAATCGACCAAGGTGGTAACTTTGAAACGGTCGACCATCCAACGACACACGATGATCCAATTTATGAAAAACACGGTATATTACATTATGCTGTTGCTAATATTCCAGGCGCTGTACCACGTACGGCAACGATTGGTTTAACGAATGTTACCGTTCCATATGCTGTACAAATCGCGAAAAAGGGTGTAGAAGAAGCGATTAAATCAAGTGAACCAATAAAAGCTGGAGTTAATGTGTTAGATGGTAAGATTACATTAAAGGTAGTAGCAGAAGACCTCGGGTATGAATATGTATCTGTTGAAGATGTATTGGCTACACCTAATCACTAATAAGTAGACTAAAAATACCCTTCTCATTTAAAATGGAAGGGTATTTATTTTCTTAAGTAGTTAAGAAAGTATAAAATATTTCTTACTACATAAGTGCAACTAAGTTTTCTTAACAGAATAGTTGGAGGAAAAAAGATGAACCAAGGAAGTTATCGTGACACATGGGCTGAAATATCATTAGACAATATTCAAGATAACGTGAAAACATTTAAGAACTATATTCATAACGATGTGAAACTAATGGCAGTCGTAAAAGCGGATGGGTACGGCCATGGTGCAGTAGAGGTTGCTGAAATTGCGGAAGAAGCCGGTGCTGACTATTTAGCAGTTGCCTTTCTTGACGAAGCAATTCAACTTCGCCAAGCAGGACTTACGTCACCAATTTTAGTTCTTGGCTATACAAAATCATCCGCTGTAGAGGATGCCATTAAGCATAATATTACTTTAACTGTATTTACTTCGGAGGTCGTTGAGAAAATAATAGCAGTCGCCGAAGAGAGGAAGCAGGTGGTTCAAGTCCATGTAAAGATTGATAGTGGCATGAATCGGATTGGAATTAACAATAAGGAAGATGCGCATGCTTTAGTTGATTCAATAGCTTCAGAATATGTATGTTTAGAAGGTATATTTACTCACTTTGCAGATGCGGACAGCATAGATTCCACCTATACAGAGCAACAATTTTCAACGTTTATTGAGATTGTTTCTTATCTGGAGGAGCAAGGAATTGAAATCCCGATCAAGCATTGCTGCAATAGTGCAGCAACCATTGCTTTTCCGGAGATGCATCTTGATATGGTTAGGGTTGGTATAAGTCTATATGGCCTGTATCCTAGTGAGCATTTGCTGGAAAAGATTTCATTAAAACAAGCGATGAGCTTAAAAACGAAAGCAATCTTTATAAAAAATGTTGCGGCAGGTCAGCCAATAAGTTACGGATGCACCTTCACCCCTCAGGAGGAAGCAATCATTGCAACGATGCCAATCGGCTATGCAGATGGACTCTCAAGGGCGTTATCTAGTAAGGGAGCTGTGACAATTAGAGGAGAGAAAGCACCGATCGTTGGTCGTGTGTGCATGGACCAAACGATGATTGATGTAACTGCATTTGATCAATTTCATCAAGAGGATATTATTACAATTTTCGGTGAACCAAGTGAAGGATATATTTCATTAGCAGAAGTGGCAGAACAAATGAATACTATTCACTATGAAACGGCATGCTTGATTGGTAAGCGGGTACCAAGGGTCTATATTCATAATGGAAAGGTAATCAAGGAACAGGGTTTACTAAAATATTGAAATATTGATAAAGAAGACTGATGAAATAAAATCAGTCTTCTTTCTTAGGCAGATAGGAAAAAGTTTCATTATAAAAGTACAACTAAAGCCTGGTAAAACCCTGGTTTTCTAAACTTAAGAGAAAGGAACCGCTGCAGCATTAGCTATTGCGAAAGGTTGGAAGGATCTAATTGGTCCAATATTAATCGTAGGAACTTTCGGGTATATTATTGGAAACTACGTTGGTACAATACTCGGATACTGGTTTGCAGGTTTCATGTAACAACAATGACTCTTCTTTTTAGGTTGCCCTACTGAAATTGGGCAACCTAATTTTATTCTCTAAAATAGCTGGTTTTCCTCAAGACCTTCTAAGTCGACAATTTGCTCGTGATTCATTGAATCAAGTGGAAAGATGGTTGCTGTTTCGTTTCCATCCTGTACGGCTTTGATAAAAACGGGGATTCCATGATAATTAACGTTAATCATCGCAATTGATTCGACAATTTCTTGTGCACGCTGCTTATCCATACTGTCCTCCTTTTCCTATGGCATATTCTAGTTTGTGTATGAAAGATAGAACGATACGAGGATTATGTACCCATTTTTTCTATAGCAGGTCTCAGTAATGAAAAAGCTTGCAGAGAAGCATATTCTCTACAAGCTAATACGGAGGTTTTACCAGTTGTCCCTATGTCTACGGCAACGTCGTCTACGATCGTCTTCAAAAATAACTTCATCTGCGCGGATAAAGACATCATCCACATCAAAGAATCTTCTGCGTCTACGATCACTGCGTCTACAATCAGTGCGTCTACGATCAGTGCGTCTACGATCAGTGCGTCTACGATCAGTGCGTCTGCGATCAGTGCGTCTACGATCACTGCGTCTACAATCACTGCGTCTATGATCACTACGTCTACGATCACTGCGACGGCGGTCTTCTTCTACAAAAACTCTATCAGCGTCAATGAAAATATCACTTCTTCTGCGATCACTGCGTCGATTGCTTCTAAAGGTTGACATTTAGCATCCCTCCTTTTCACGTTATACTTTAAAATATGCTACGATTAAAACAGTGAATAGACTGGAGTATCACCTTTGTAGAAAATATACGAATGCCTGTGATTCAAATGTTCTATTTTCAATGGCCGTAGAAGAATAATCGTTAAATTCAGGTACCAATGATGTACTTTACATAAAAAAGATTAGAATGTACTCAAGAAAATTTGACTCCATGGAAGCAAATAAATAATCCTAATGAAGAGGTAGAAGATAATGACGCCATTTACAAGAAGAGTAATTCACATATTAAAGCAAATACCAGCGGGGAAAGTCATGACTTATGGACAAGTAGCAAAAGCAGCTCGAAGTCCACGAGCAGCGAGGCAGGTTGTACGAATTCTACATTCTATGAGTAAAAAACATCACTTACCTTGGCATCGTGTCATCAATGCGAAAGGACAAATTGTCATCAAGGATGATGAAGAGAGGATGGAACAGAAATGGCTACTGGATTTAGAAGGGGTAGAGATTAGTTTGTCTGGTTATGTCAATTTAGAAAAGTATCAATTTCACTATGATATTCAGACGGATGAAAATGAATTTGACCAATACTCAAACAAGGACTGATTTTTTTATAAAAAGGTTGGGGTCTCAGGGGGAATGAATCAATTCAAGCCCGAAAGAAGTACCTTATTTTTCATATACTACTCGGGGGGAATCGTAGGCGTAGGATGGTAGGATTAAGGCTGAGATAATTGAATATTAATATAGGATCACCCCCTATTATTTCACCTATTGACGGGATTAATGATACCGACTTTGTCTATACTTCAACGACCTTGCAACAATTGAAGGAGCTTACCGAACAGCTCGAAATCGTTGGTGGGGGCTATATTGGTTTGGAATTTGCTTCGATTTATGCCAATTTTGGTTCAGAGATCAAAGTAATTGATGGCTCAGAAACGTTTTTACCTAGAGAAGATCGTGAAATCGCGGAGGAAGTACAGAAAGTTCTCGAAAAGAAAAAGATCCAATTTGAATTTGATAGTCGTGTCGAGTCCATAACGAATCGCGATGGGAAAGTAGTTATTTCCTATAATAAAAAGCATTTGTTTTGATAGAATAGTAAAAAGCTCTGCGTTAGCAGAGCTTTTTACTATTTATTATCTAGATTCTTATTATGCTTTCCTGAAACATTTCTATTAGACTGCCTTGAGCATTTTGTAGAAAATGGCTCTTGGTATAGAAAATTTTCCATTCCTGCAGCGATTACTTCTTCAACTGCACGGCGGATATCTTCTTCACTGTAGCCTTTCAAAATCAAATCCTCCTCAATACCTCATAGTGAAAAACTACAAATTTATCCCTTTTAAGGATTAGACGTTTTCCTGCTAATAGCATACGGGATTTATGCAGGTTTTGACATGGACAATGGTCGATTTTATGAAAATGCAAGAAATAGGACTGTCACCCTACAAATGTCCGTCATACGATTAAATAACGACTCGGTTAGGGGAGATGCATTTTGGTAAACGAAAATATTCCTATTTATAACTTATTTATTAATCCAAAAAGTCTTATCGATTTAAAGAAGAATGTTTGGTCCAATAAATCTATTACGGGAAAAATAAACATTCATGGAAAAAAACATGACATTGATGTTAGGTTTCGAGGATATTATGTCCGAGAGTTTGAGAAGAAGTCGTATCATATTCATTTTTACAAACCTAGAACATGGAATGGGGCAAAAGAGCTGCATTTAAATGCAGAATATAAAGATCATTCATTCATAAGAAACAAGCTTTCCTTTGATTTTTTCTCTAGTATCGGTGTCATGACCCCCTCTGCTGACCATGTATTTCTCGTTTTAAATGGGAAAAAAGAAGGTGTTTATCTACAATTAGAATCTGTTGATGAGTACTTTTTCCAAAAGAGGAATATTCCGGTACATTCGATTTTCTATGCAGTTGATGGAGATGCTAATTTTTCATTAATTAGTGAATATGATAACGGTCCTAAGAGATCATTAGAAATGGGATATGAAATAAAATATGGATTGGACGATGAATGTTTGATTTTACAGGAATTTATTTTTAAAGCAAATACACTCTTAAGAGAAGAATTTGAACAGGAGATAGGAAATTACATTGATGTTGAAAAGTATTTGCTTTGGCTCGCCGGTGCGGTTTGTACTCAAAATTATGATGGATTTGTTCAGAACTATGCCTTATGCAGGAATGGGGAAGCGGGGTTATTTGAGATTCTCCCATGGGATTATGATGGAACTTGGGGGAGAGATGTTCATGGGGAGATTATGGAATATGATTATGTTCGAATAGATGGTTTTAATACTTTATCAGCAAGAATGCTCGATGTTCCTTCATTTAGGAATTTATATTATACAAACATCCTTCAAATCCTTAACCACCAATTTACAGTCGATTTTTTAGAACCTAGAATACAGGAATTGCATACCACTCTCCGCCCATTTGTTTTAAAAGATCCCTATAAAAAAGATTATATCGACCAATTTGATAGGGAACCGGAATTCATTTGTAAATTTATAACGGATAGGAACAACTATCTAAAGAGTGAGCTGAAAGAGCTTGGATTCAACTAGTTTTAGAAGATGGCGTACGTTTTTATCGCCAAAAAAATGAGCTCATTTAGAAAAATAGGTCAATGATATTAGCAGTTTGTCCATTCCAAATTTAAGCGAAAGCATAGAGCTACGGAGCGATTATGTAAAGTGTTAAATACCGAGGGTCCCAACCATGCACCCAACGGAAAGAAAATTTTCTTTTCAGTTAGGAAATAAATAAATAAATAAATTCCCCCTTGACCAAGGGGGACTATAAAAAACTAAATTCGGTTGTTCCGAGTCCTGTGAGAGGAAAAGAAAGTATTTTCCCTCACATTTGGCTGTTGATCTTCGTTGCCCGCAGCGGAAATCAACATTACTACATATATAGCGGTTTAAATCAGGCTACTAGTTACGGTCGTTTTTCTGGAACTAACAACATGTTTTTCGTGAGTAGTGTAAATACAGTCCTGATCTTAAAAAAAAATAGTCTTATCTTAGAATCTTTTTTGGGGACGATTCTTTAATTTATCAATAGTATTTTGAGCTTATTTTTTAAAAAGGTTAGAATTGAGTACATTATACTTGTGCATTACTTAAAGTAACTTTATAATAAAAAAGAATTAAATGTGTTGCAATAAGCAAATAACCATGCTATATTTATATTAAATTAAGGTATATTGAATTATAGATAACTGAAATGAGCCTATTTAGCAATCCATTGCTAAAAATCATTATCAATGCAAAGATAATTTGGCAGTTTTCATTAATCCAATTTACCATAAATATTTTTTAATTTTGGGGAGGAAATAATTATGTTGAAAATAGGTATTATTAACGGAAGTGTACGTCAAGGTCGTAACTCAGATGCGGTATCTAATTGGGTGTTTGATTTCGCTACAAAACGTAACGATGCAGACGTAGAATATGAATTAGTAAATCTTGCTGATTACCAATTACCATTAATGGGAGCTGTTATTCCAGAAGTAATCCAAGCAGAATCAGAAGCAGCAATCAAAGCATGGTCTGAAAAGAATGCATCATTTGATGGTTACATCGTAATTGCTCCTGAATACAATCATGCAGTTGGTGGGGCACTTAAAAATGCTACAGACTACTTGAAACCAGAAGTTGCTAACAAAGCAATTGGTTTTGTAGGATATGGTAGCTTAGGTGGCGCACGTGCAATTGAAAACCTTCGTCTAATCGCTGGTGAATTATCTCTTGCAGACGTACAAACAGCAACTACATTTTCATTAATGGCTGATTTCGAAAACATGAGCGTATTCAAACCTGCTGATTATCATGCAGCAAATGCAAATGGTATGCTTGATCAAGTTATCGCTTGGAGCCGTGTATTAAAAACTGTACGATAATCATTTCTAATGGAATGAAGTATCGATAATAATATAGGTGGTGCAACAATGGGTTTTTTAGATAAATTATTTGGTAAGTCCAATAAGGAGGAACAAAAAGTGTCAAACTTAAAAATTGGGATTGTTTTAGGTAGTGTCCGTGAAGGTCGTAACGCAGAAGCTGTTACAAACTATGTATATGATTTTGCAACAAAACGCAATGATAATGTAGATTATGAAATCGTTGATCTTGCTGAATATAAATTACCATTAATGGGTGCAGCATTATTAGAATCAGAGCAAGCAGATGCACAAAATCGCATCAAAGCATGGTCAGATAAAATGGCATCATTCGATGGTTACATTTTTGTAGCACCAGAATATAACCATGCAGTAGGTGGCGCACTTAAAAATGCAACAGATTACTTGAAACCAGAAGTAGCGAATAAAGTAGCAGGATTCGTAGGGTATGGTAGCTTAGGTGGTACTCGTGCACATGAAAACTTACGTCTAATCCTAGCTGAACTTCAAGTTGCCGACGTTCGTACAGCTGTTACATTCTCACTTATTACTGATTTCGAAAACATGAGTGTATTCAAACCTGCAGCATACCATGAAGCAAATATTAATCAAATGCTTGATGAAGTTAAATCATGGGGAACTGCATTTAAATCATTAAGAGCATAATAAATAGGGCTGTCAGGTATATTCCTGACAGCCCTGCTTTTTATTTTTCTTTAATCATCGTATATACTTGATCCACGTCTTTATCGCCTCTGCCAGAAAGGTTGACAATAATAATATCTTCACTTGTAAGTTCTTTTGCAAGCTTCAATGCATATGCAACAGCGTGTGCACTCTCTAATGCTGGAATAATTCCTTCAACCTTTGATAATTCTTGGAATGCCTCGAGTGCTTCTTTTCCAGTTGCCATTACATATTCGCCGCGTCCACTTGCTTTTAAATGACTATGCTCTGGTCCGACACCCGGGTAATCTAATCCCGCAGCGATTGAATCGGTAGGCAGTGGTTCTCCGTGTTCATCGATAAGCGTATAGGAGCGATAACCGTGAAGTACGGCAGGGATTCCCTTTGATAATGTTGGTGCTTCTGCTGGTTCTACGCCAATCAATCGAACATTCTTATCATCAATATAATTCGCAAATGCACCAATCGCATTACTGCCACCACCAGTACAAGCAACTACAGCGGTAGGAAGCTTCCCTTCTTTTTTTAAAATCTGCTTTCTTGATTCTTCACTAATGACGGATTGAAAATGTTTTACAATTGCTGGATAAGGATAAGGTCCAACGGCTGATCCGATTAAATAGAAGGTGTCTGGATAATTTGCTAGGAGATCTTCAAGTGCTACATCAACCGCTTCCTTTAATCTTCCCTCACCTTTATCGACTGCAACTACTTCTGCACCGAGCAGCTCCATCCGAAATACATTTAAAGCTTGTCTCTCTGTATCTACTTTACCCATATAGATTGTACATGGAAGGTTGAACATTGCGCATGCTGTAGCTGTTGCAACGCCATGCTGACCCGCGCCGGTTTCGGCTATAATACGTTTTGCCCCTAGACGCTTAGCTAACAGAATTTGACCGATGACATTATTGATTTTATGTGCACCCGTATGATTTAAATCTTCACGTTTTAAATAAATTTTTGCTCCACCAATCTTTCGTGTAAGATTCTCAGCGAATGTTAAAGGATTTTCCCTACCAACGTATTCTTTCAGATAGTAATGGTATTCTTCTATGAAGGTAGGATCATCCTTGGAAACTTCAAACTCTTCTGCAATAATTGCTAATACTTTTTTCAAGCCATCGGGAATATAACTCCCGCCAAATTCACCATAATAACCTTTTTCTGCTATTCTCTGCTCATTACTCATCTTAATCCTCAGCTCCTCTGAATATTAAATGCTTTTCATTATTTTAACATTTTTTACAAACTATTCAATTATTAGGAAGAATATAATATTTAATAGATAATAATCGAAAAAGCCGGGATCGCTCGTTTCTATACAAGTGCTCCCGGCTTTTTATGAAGGATATTATTTTTGGATAAACATTTGTGTCCAGTAGTGACCAGTTTCTAAATAGCCAATACCGATATGTGTATAGCTTTTATTAAGGATGTTTGCTCTATGACCTGAACTATTCATCCAAGCATTCACTACCTCTTTTGCAGTTCGTTGTCCTTGAGCGATGTTTTCGCCTGCAGATTTGTATTTAATGCCATAATTTTGCATCATGGTAAATGGTGAACCATATGTCGGGCTTGTATGACTAAAGTATCTTTTTTCTTGCATATCCTGAGATTTATGATTGGCAACTCTAGCAAGCTCCCAATCATATTTAAGTGCAGGTAAACCAGCATTAGCTCTTTCAACATTTACTAGTCTTATAACCTCCTGCTCTATATTGTATGCTTCATTTGTTGAGAGCTGAATTTGTTGTCCAGGATAGATGAGGTTTGGATTTTTAAGCTGTGGATTAGCGTTGATTAGTTCACTTACTCCTGTTTCTGTTTTCACTGCAATTTTCCACAAGGTGTCTCCACCTTTAACAGTATATGTGCTCGCTGCAAATGTCGAGACAGGTAATAATACTGTAATTGATACGACAGCTGCCATCGTTAATTTACTAATTTTCTTAAACATGTAAAACTCCCTTTCACTAGTTAATAATTAAAGAATAAATAGTTTCATAGAAAGATGCATTAATAAAAAAATGGAAGGATTTTTACAGAATGGTTACAATAATGGAGGTATACACTAATCTCAAGAGTGATAGCGCTTTTATTTAGTAATGTTAATGTAACGTTAGTCGAACATTTATGGGGAATTAATAAAAAAAGTGTGTGAAAAAGGAAGAAAGTTTGTACTGCTCTTTTTTAGTTTTAATTAGGAAGTCTATTAAGCAGTGTGTTTTAAAGTGAGGATTGAAAGAGAATATATACGCCTATGGTTTCTATTAGTTATTTTATAATAAAAAAATATCTCTTTCTATATAAGACAACTTTACGGAGAATAGTTACTATGGAACCCTTATGTTATATAACTTTTCAACATAATTATAGACGTCTAAACTATAGTCGATTGTTCGGGGGATTTGATATAAAAATAATTTTTTCATAAAAACACTTGACGAATGATAGGTTTATGATGTTTAATATAAATCTGTGATCAACACATAAAACTTTACATAAACAAAATATTTGTTATGTATTTGATGCCGGCCTAGCTCAATTGGTAGAGCAACTGACTTGTAATCAGTAGGTTGGGGGTTCAAGTCCTCTGGCCGGCACCATGTTACTTTTATTTTCCACAGTAGCTCAGTGGTAGAGCAATCGGCTGTTAACCGATCGGTCGTAGGTTCGAATCCTACCTGTGGAGCCATTAAAACTGGCCCGTTGGTCAAGCGGTTAAGACACCGCCCTTTCACGGCGGTATCACGGGTTCGAATCCCGTACGGGTCACCATAGTGGAGGATTAGCTCAGCTGGGAGAGCACCTGCCTTACAAGCAGGGGGTCGCAGGTTCGAGCCCTGCATCCTCCACCATAAATATAATATCATCGCGGGGTGGAGCAGTCTGGTAGCTCGTTGGGCTCATAACCCAAAGGTCGTAGGTTCAAATCCTGCCCCCGCAACCAAATTATTTTCTAAAATAGTGGTCCGGTAGTTCAGTTGGTTAGAATGCCTGCCTGTCACGCAGGAGGTCGCGGGTTCGAGTCCCGTCCGGACCGCCACTTATATATGTTGGAGGTATACCCAAGTCCGGCTGAAGGGATCGGTCTTGAAAACCGACAGGCGGGTCAAACCGCGCGGGGGTTCGAATCCCTCTACCTCCTCCATTTACATTCATATGGCTCGGTAGCTCAGTCGGTAGAGCAAAGGACTGAAAATCCTTGTGTCGGCGGTTCGATTCCGTCCCGCGCCACCATAATATTTTAATAGATAAAATACTAAATTGTATATATTACTACCATATTATAAAATATGGCGGTCGTGGCGAAGTGGTTAACGCACCGGATTGTGGCTCCGGCATTCGTGGGTTCAATCCCCACCGGTCGCCCTCATATAAGGCGCACTAATCAAATCGCTGTTATATATGTACTAAGGAAATTCTGCTTTTTATTTGAGCCATTAGCTCAGTCGGTAGAGCATTTGACTTTTAATCAAAGGGTCGAAGGTTCGAATCCTTCATGGCTCATCAATATTTGCGGGTGTGGCGGAATTGGCAGACGCGCTAGACTTAGGATCTAGTGTCTTCGGACGTGGGGGTTCAAGTCCCTTCACCCGCATCATAGTTTTAAATATGCCTAAGCGAAAGAGTTCTTTGGTAGACCTCTGCCTTGTTAAAGAAGGGTAGTGGATTCTAATCTTCGTTTTTCGCTTTAAACCCTTGCCGGGGTGGCGGAACTGGCAGACGCACAGGACTTAAAATCCTGCGGTAGGTGACTACCGTACCGGTTCGATTCCGGTCCTCGGCACCATATGCGCCCGTAGCTCAATTGGATAGAGCGTTTGACTACGGATCAAGAGGTTAGGGGTTCGACTCCTCTCGGGCGCGCCATTATTCCGGGAAGTAGCTCAGCTTGGTAGAGCACTTGGTTTGGGACCAAGGGGTCGCAGGTTCGAATCCTGTCTTCCCGACCATTTCTTCATAACGGGGCCTTAGCTCAGCTGGGAGAGCGCCTGCCTTGCACGCAGGAGGTCAGCGGTTCGATCCCGCTAGGCTCCACTTATTCTATGATTTGTTTATTTTAATTTTTTATAGATCAAAAATTAGATATAGCAGTTAGTAAGGTTTGATAACATCCCATCTAGGATTGAACCTAAAAAATCTATCTGTATCACATTATGCGGGTGTAGTTTAGTGGTAAAACCTCAGCCTTCCAAGCTGATGATGAGGGTTCGATTCCCTTCACCCGCTCCAAATGATTTATAATTTGGGCCTGTAGCTCAGCTGGTTAGAGCGCACGCCTGATAAGCGTGAGGTCGGTGGTTCGAGTCCACTCAGGCCCATCGCACTTTTTTAAAAAAAGTGTTGACTTGTTATATCTATGATGATAAACTTTAAAAGTTGTCGCAAAAAACAACAAGAAATATTCAAGAAAAAAAGTTGTTGACAACAATAAGTGATTTATGATATATTAATAGAGTTGCTTCTGAAGCAACCGAACATTTGCTCTTTGAAAACTGAACAAAACAACCAGTATGTCAATGAAGAGAAACGTGTTTTCTTTTCAACAAAACAAGAAGGTAACACTTCTTAAAAGCTAAGACATTATATGGAATTGATTGGTGTCAATTTCATTTCAAACACTTTATTGGAGAGTTTGATCTTGGCTCAGGACGAACGCTGGCGGCGTGCCTAATACATGCAAGTCGAGCGCAGGAAGCAAGTTGACCCCTTCGGGGAGATACTTGTGGAATGAGCGGCGGACGGGTGAGTAACACGTGGGCAACCTACCTGTAAGATCGGGATAACTCGCGGAAACGTGAGCTAATACCGGATAATACTTTTTACCTCATGGTGAGAAGATGAAAGGCGGCGCAAGCTGTCACTTACAGATGGGCCCGCGGCGCATTAGCTAGTTGGTGGGGTAATGGCTCACCAAGGCGACGATGCGTAGCCGACCTGAGAGGGTGATCGGCCACACTGGGACTGAGACACGGCCCAGACTCCTACGGGAGGCAGCAGTAGGGAATCTTCCGCAATGGACGAAAGTCTGACGGAGCAACGCCGCGTGAGTGATGAAGGTTTTCGGATCGTAAAACTCTGTTGTTAGGGAAGAACAAGTATGATAGTAACTGATCATACCTTGACGGTACCTAACCAGAAAGCCACGGCTAACTACGTGCCAGCAGCCGCGGTAATACGTAGGTGGCAAGCGTTGTCCGGAATTATTGGGCGTAAAGCGCTCGCAGGCGGTCTTTTAAGTCTGATGTGAAATCTCGTGGCTTAACCACGAACGGTCATTGGAAACTGGAGGACTTGAGTACAGAAGAGGAGAGTGGAATTCCACGTGTAGCGGTGAAATGCGTAGAGATGTGGAGGAACACCAGTGGCGAAGGCGACTCTCTGGTCTGTAACTGACGCTGAGGAGCGAAAGCGTGGGGAGCGAACAGGATTAGATACCCTGGTAGTCCACGCCGTAAACGATGAGTGCTAGGTGTTAGGGGGTTTCCGCCCCTTAGTGCTGAAGTTAACGCATTAAGCACTCCGCCTGGGGAGTACGGCCGCAAGGCTGAAACTCAAAAGAATTGACGGGGGCCCGCACAAGCGGTGGAGCATGTGGTTTAATTCGAAGCAACGCGAAGAACCTTACCAGGTCTTGACATCCTTTTGCCCTCCCTAGAGATAGGGATTTCCCTTCGGGGACAAAAGTGACAGGTGGTGCATGGTTGTCGTCAGCTCGTGTCGTGAGATGTTGGGTTAAGTCCCGCAACGAGCGCAACCCTTGATCTTAGTTGCCAGCATTTAGTTGGGCACTCTAAGGTGACTGCCGGTGACAAACCGGAGGAAGGTGGGGATGACGTCAAATCATCATGCCCCTTATGACCTGGGCTACACACGTGCTACAATGGATGGAACAAAGGGCTGCAAAACCGCGAGGTCAAGCAAATCCCATAAAACCATTCTCAGTTCGGATTGTAGGCTGCAACTCGCCTACATGAAGCCGGAATCGCTAGTAATCGCGGATCAGCATGCCGCGGTGAATACGTTCCCGGGCCTTGTACACACCGCCCGTCACACCACGAGAGTCGGTAACACCCGAAGTCGGTGAGGTAACCTCTATGGAGCCAGCCGCCGAAGGTGGGACCAATGATTGGGGTGAAGTCGTAACAAGGTAGCCGTATCGGAAGGTGCGGCTGGATCACCTCCTTTCTAAGGAATATTCGGAACGCTATCTTTAAGATAGTAAGGACATACTGTGTTGTTTGGTTCAGTTTTGAGAGAGCAAATCTCTCATTTTATACTTTGTACCTTGAAAACTAAATAAGAGTAACAACGACATCAATTTTTAAAATTAAAGCAAGGCTAATAAATTAGTACGCTTATTTACTAACTTAGTTAAGTGAATAAGGGCGCACGGTGGATGCCTTGGCACTAGGAGCCGATGAAGGACGGGACTAACACCGATATGCCTCGGGGAGTTGTACGTAAACTTTGATCCGAGGATTTCCGAATGGGGAAACCCGCTGTTCGTAATGGGACAGTACCATTATCTGAATACATAGGATAATGGAGGCAGACCCGGGGAACTGAAACATCTCAGTACCCGGAGGAAGAGAAAGCAAATGCGATTTCCTGAGTAGCGGCGAGCGAAACGGAATTAGCCCAAACCAGAAAGCTTGCTTTCTGGGGTTGTAGGACACTCCTTTGGAGTTACAAAAGAATTCTTTAGACGAATCGATCTGGAAAGGTCAGCCATAGCGGGTAACAGCCCTGTAGTCGAAAAGGAATTCTCTCCGGAGTGTATCCTGAGTACGGCGGAACACGAGAAATTCCGTCGGAATCCGGGAGGACCATCTCCCAAGGCTAAATACTCCCTAGTGACCGATAGTGAACCAGTACCGTGAGGGAAAGGTGAAAAGCACCCCGGAAGGGGAGTGAAATAGTACCTGAAACCGTGTGCCTACAAGTAGTCGAAGCCCGTTAATGGGTGACGGCGTACCTTTTGTAGAATGGACCGGCGAGTTACGATCGTATGCAAGGTTAAGTGGAAGACACGGAGCCGCAGCGAAAGCGAGTCTGAATAGGGCGTTTATAGTATGCGGTCGTAGACCCGAAACCGTGTGATCTACCCATGTCCAGGGTGAAGGTCAGGTAACACTGACTGGAGGCCCGAACCCACGTATGTTGAAAAATGCGGGGATGAGGTGTGGGTAGGGGTGAAATGCCAATCGAACACGGAGATAGCTGGTTCTCTCCGAAATAGCTTTAGGGCTAGCCTCAAGCATTGAGTATTGGAGGTAGAGCACTGATTGAACTAGGGGCCCTCACCGGGTTACCGAATTCAGTCAAACTCCGAATGCCAATTACTTCAGCTTGGGAGTCAGACTATGGGTGATAAGGTTCATAGTCGAAAGGGAAACAGCCCAGACCGCCAGCTAAGGTCCCAAAGTATACGTTAAGTGGAAAAGGATGTGGAGTTGCCCAGACAACCAGGATGTTGGCTCAGAAGCAGCCATCATTTAAAGAGTGCGTAATAGCTCACTGGTCGAGTGACTCTGCGCCGAAAATGTACCGGGGCTAAACGTATCACCGAAGCTGCGGATTGTTCTTCGAACAATGGTAGGAGAGCGTTCTAAGTGCTGTGAAGTCAGACCGTGAGGACTGGTGGAGCGCTTAGAAGTGAGAATGCCGGTATGAGTAGCGAAAAAAGAGTGAGAATCTCTTTCACCGAATGCCTAAGGTTTCCTGAGGAAGGCTCGTCCTCTCAGGGTTAGTCGGGACCTAAGCCGAGGCCGAAAGGCGTAGGCGATGGACAACAGGTTGATATTCCTGTACCACCTCATGATTGTTTGAGCGATGGGGGGACGCAGTAGGATAAGGAATGCGCACCGATGGATGTGTGCGCCCAAGCAGTGAGAAAGTTGGATAGGCAAATCCGTTCAACAATTTCAAGCTGTGATGGGGAGGGAAATTAGTACCGAAGTTCCTGATTTCACACTGCCAAGAAAAGCCTCTAGTTAGATCATAGGTGCCCGTACCGCAAACCGACACAGGTAGGCGAGGAGAGAATCCTAAGGTGAGCGGGAGAACTCTCGTTAAGGAACTCGGCAAAATGACCCCGTAACTTCGGGAGAAGGGGTGCTTCATTAACATGGAGCCGCAGTGAATAGGCCCAAGCGACTGTTTAGCAAAAACACAGGTCTCTGCGAAGCCGAAAGGCGAAGTATAGGGGCTGACACCTGCCCGGTGCTGGAAGGTTAAGGGGAAATGTTAGCACTTCGGTGCGAAGCATAGAACCGAAGCCCCAGTAAACGGCGGCCGTAACTATAACGGTCCTAAGGTAGCGAAATTCCTTGTCGGGTAAGTTCCGACCCGCACGAAAGGTGCAACGACTTGGGCACTGTCTCAACGAGAGACCCGGTGAAATTATACTATGCGTGAAGATGCGCATTACCCGCGACAGGACGGAAAGACCCCGTGGAGCTTTACTGTAGCCTGATATTGAATGTTTGTGCAGCTTGTACAGGATAGGTGGGAGCCGTTGAAGCGTGAGCGCTAGCTTACGTGGAGGCGCCCGTGGGATACCACCCTAGTTGTATGAACCTTCTAACCCAGGACCGTGATCCGGTTCGGAGACAGTGTCAGGCGGGCAGTTTGACTGGGGCGGTCGCCTCCCAAAGAGTAACGGAGGCGCCCAAAGGTTCCCTCAGAATGGTTGGAAATCATTCGTAGAGTGTAAAGGCAGAAGGGAGCTTGACTGCGAGACCTACAAGTCGAGCAGGGACGAAAGTCGGGCTTAGTGATCCGGTGGTTCCGCATGGAAGGGCCATCGCTCAACGGATAAAAGCTACCCCGGGGATAACAGGCTTATCTCCCCCAAGAGTTCACATCGACGGGGAGGTTTGGCACCTCGATGTCGGCTCATCGCATCCTGGGGCTGTAGTCGGTCCCAAGGGTTGGGCTGTTCGCCCATTAAAGCGGTACGCGAGCTGGGTTCAGAACGTCGTGAGACAGTTCGGTCCCTATCCGTCGTGGGCGTTGGAAGTTTGAGAGGAGCTGTCCTTAGTACGAGAGGACCGGGATGGACACACCGCTGGTGTACCAGTTGTTCCGCCAGGAGCATCGCTGGGTAGCTACGTGTGGAAAGGATAAGTGCTGAAAGCATCTAAGCATGAAGCCCCCCTCAAGATGAGACTTCCCATCACTTCGAGTGAGTAAGATCCCTCAGAGACGATGAGGTTGATAGGTTCGGTGTGGAAGCGTGGTGACACGTGGAGCTTACGGATACTAATCGATCGAGGACTTAACTAAATTCTTATTTGATTGTCGTTGACCATTACTCTTATTTAGTTTTTAGGGTACAAACCTAAATATAGTTGTCTGGTAGTAATAGCGAAGAGGTCACACCTGTTCCCATCCCGAACACAGTAGTTAAGCTCTTCAGCGCCGATGGTAGTTGGGACTTTGTCCCTGCAAGAGTAGGACGCCGCCAGGCAAATGCAAAAAGGTAAGATATGGTATATCCATATCTTACCTTTTTTAGTATGAATAATCTAAGGGGTTTTAGATACCTGATTATTATTATAATAATTTCATCTTTTTAGAAAGCTCTTTTCTAAAGCTTGTTGCTTTCTAATATTGCAAGGATAAATGTTGAAAAGGAAAATTTAAAATTAATCACATTTCATAGGGGGAGAGGCACTTGAAAAAATTTACTTCAAAGCTTTTAGGTTACTTTTATGCTTTTTTATCCTAAGTTTAATTATAAGTGTGATTTTCAAGGATTCATTGGATATTATAAACTGCATTTTTTACTTCATTTAGACTTGCGATAGAATTGTTTGTGTACAGTAATTTATCAATAAGAAGGGTGTATATTTACATATTTATTCAAATGGAAAATTTATTATGTGGTAAACATTCCACACTAATCTCTTTTTTGTTAGACAATGTACGGCTATTTTCCATTTGAAGATAAAAATAGTGAGAAATGGAGCTTGTGATAGTGTGAGAAGGCATTATCTCCAATAATCGAGGGAAGTCCAGCTCAGGTGATTTGTGGGGTAACCTGACCGGTAAATTTTTATGTAAAATAAGCCTCTATAATAGGTCTTATTAAAGTTGACCAAATTAGAACATACTTGGATAACCTTTGACCATGGCATCTGAAATAGCATCTGCCATTTCCCGAGCTTGTTTCTCTATTTTATCATAAACATCAATATCCTTTTGGTAATCCTTATTTATCATGGCAACAGCTTCTTGTTTCGTTAAATCTAAATGATGATAAAACATTTCTCGAACGGCTACTTTCGTTAAAAAGCGGTTTATACTATTTAGAAATACTGCAATTTCATCTGCATTTTGATGCCATTTCTTATCTGCCGCCATTACGGCTTGTTGATTGCCTGCTATGGCTGCTTTGACAAGATCTGCAGCAATTAGAAGATGGTCTTGAATCAAAGAAGCATACGTTTGGGCCGCGACATCTCCGTATAAGCGACGAATCATATTTCCCATGTCTGTCGCATTCTTTAGGAGACGCTTGATGACAAAATCTACATCAGGTAAATTAAAGGTTAGGCTGATAATCGCCATTCTAGTCCAGGCAACATGTTCCTCCCAGAGGCTGCGCATATCGTTTCGGTAGTCGACTTCCGCTTGACTTATACAATGATTTTCTCGTACAAGCCGGGAGCTTTGCTCTGTAATTGGGATGGAAATTTGCTGTCCGATTGAAAGATAGTAAGGATTCACTCTAGGATTAAATGCAATAATATCCTCTGTTGTTGTATGATAGCGCTGTGCCAGTAACCAATAATTATCTCCTGGCTGGATAATATAGTTAAAATGATTGTTCATCTTGCTAGCCCACTCCTCTAAAAGTATTCAATTACAACCCATATCGCTTATATCCGTTCATAGTGTATTCGTTTAGAGGTGCTAGGTTGAATATCAATGGTAAATTGTATATTCGGAGAAATTCAGTATTATGTATTAAACGGAGGAAGAATTTGATGTGAAACAGCATCCGTTTATTATATATAAGCGCAACAGTTAGATAATGTCTGAAGAACGAACCTGAGAATAATTCTCTACATATTCGTTCTTCTTCTGAATATCGTTATTCTCTTCTTCTATCACAAATATCCAATAAAGGGCAATTTTCGCAGATTGGCTTTGACCTACAATATTGCTTTGCATGCTCTACTAACAATGCATGAAATTCATTATATAATGTTAATTTGTTAGGTAATTCTTTTTCTAAGAGCTTTCTAAAACTATCATAGGATGCTGGCATATCATGACCGATACGGTAAAAGATCCTTCTTGCATAGGCATCTACTACAAAAACCGGTTTTTCAAATGCATATACGAGCATGACATCAGCTGTTTCCTGACCGATTCCATGAATACTTAATAGCTCCTTGCGCAATTCAATTTTATCCATATTTTTTATTCTTTCAACATTATAATCATATTTTCTGAACCATTCCATAAATGCCTTAATCCGCTTCGCTTTAATATTGTAAAATCCACTAGATCTGATAAGCTGTGCAAGATCTTCAATTGGCAGGTAGTCAATAATTGCCGGTTCAAAATATGGCGCTAATTTTATTAATGCTTTGTCCACATTCCGCCAATTCGTATTTTGGACAAGAATTGAGCCAATCATCATTTCAAATGGAGTTTCTGCTGGCCACCAACTTTGTGGACCGTAATATTCGAATAATTTATTATAAATTAATTTATATGCAGGTTGCATTCTAACCCTCACTTTTCACTCCGTAGTATATATATGCTTATTATAGCATGTAAGGAAGTTGCCAATCATAAAGAGATTGGCTAGTGAATGATCAGTGTGGATGGGAAAGATATGTACACTAGATAATTGTAAAGAAAGTTATTGAGGAGTAATTACTTCCTTCTTCAAATAACTATCTACTTACTCACATATTCACCTCAATACATTTTTGCATCCTCAGTGAGTTCGGCATTGCAAAATACGTCTGTAGAGACCTTTCCAAACCACTTTGAACAGTCTAATTATTATCCAATTATTGTAAATTATTTATGGTAATTAGGTCTGAATTATTCAAAAACAGTAGCTTTCAAAAAAAATGATATTAATTTAGGATAACGCTACCATTCATGTGCGACAGTGCATAGAGGAGTTTAATTTGCTAATACTATGGCTATATCAGCTTTACATGTATTAAAAAATATTCTAAAATTAGAAAGTATGTTTTTTTGCAGACAAGCAAGTTTAGCAACTTTCTTACTGCATAGGTGCAACTGAGGCTATCATTAAAAGGCTAAGGTAAGCCTTTCATATTAATAAGAATTATTAAGCTTTACAACTTAGAGGAGGATTTACAACAATGGATTCAAGAGATAAGGAGACCATGCTGAAGACTATTCCGCAGAAGGGCTTTTTTGGTCATCCTAAAGGATTATCAACACTTTTCTTCACAGAGTTTTGGGAACGATTTTCATACTATGGTATGCGTGCCATACTATTATTCTACATGTACTATGAACTAAATCATGGCGGATTAGGTCTAGATCAGACACTTGCTAATTCCATTATGGCAATTTACGGATCACTTGTTTATATGTCCGGGATTATCGGTGGGTGGATTGCTGATAGAATTCTTGGAACTGGCCGTACGGTATTTTATGGTGGAATTTTAATCATGATTGGTCATATTGTCCTGTCACTTCCTGGTGGGGTAACTGCCTTATTCGTTTCTATGGCGTTTATCATTTTAGGTACGGGATTACTTAAACCAAACGTAGCTAGTATGGTAGGGGACCTTTACAGTGAAAAAGATCCAAGACGAGATTCAGGATTTAGCATCTATTATATGGGAATTAACTTAGGTGGTTTTATTGCACCGTTAATTGTCGGAACTATTGGACAAACTTATAACTTCCATCTTGGCTTTGCAATTGCAGCTTTTGGTATGTTTGCCGGTTTAGTTGTGTACGTAATTACACGTAAAAAGTATTTAGGTCTTGCAGGGTCACATGTCCCTAATCCGCTTACAAGGGAAGAACGTGGAAAAACGTTTAAAATCATTAGCGTAACAGTCATCATCCTTGCTATTATTGGCTGGTTTGGAATTACAGGCGGTTGGTTAACAATTGAACGAGTGATCTTCTTTATCAGTATTCTCGGGATTATTATCCCTACGTTATACTTCATTATGATGTATCGTAGTCCGAAGACAACCGCAGATGAACGTTCACACTTGCTTGCCTACATTCCGCTGTTTATCGCAGCTATGGTGTTCTGGGCAATCCAAGAACAAGGATCAAATATTCTTGCGACCTATGCAAATGAACGGACGCAATTAAGTTTTGCAGGAATTGAAATTCATTCCTCATGGTTCCAATCATTAAATCCGTTGTTCATCGTTGCACTCGCACCAGTTTTCGCGTGGATGTGGGTCAGGTTAGGTGATCGTCAACCAACGACACCACAGAAGTTTTCTTTAGGATTAATATTTGCTGGTCTCTCCTTCATTGTAATGATTATTCCAGCCTTTGTTAATGGAACGGAAAGCTTAGTAAGTCCATTATGGCTTGTACTTAGCTTCTTCCTTGTTGTACTTGGAGAACTCTGCTTATCGCCTGTTGGATTGTCAGCAACAACGAAACTAGCTCCAGCAGCTTTTGCAGCACAGATGATGAGCCTTTGGAATTTATCAAACGCCTCTGCACAAGCAATCAATGCACAGGTTGTTCGTTTTTATAATCCAGAAACAGAAGCAATTTATTTTGGAGTGATTGGTGGAATTGCAATCGTTCTTGGAATCGTATTGTTCTTGTTTGCACCAAAACTTAAACGATTTATGAAAGGCATAAATTAAGAACGCTGATAGAAAAGGTGGACTTGGAATGGTCGTGTATTACGATTGTTTCAGGTCCACCTATTTGTTTTTTTCTGATGCTATAATAAACTCAGTAAATACGCATCCATTCGTGCTTCCATTGTTTTGTTTGTTATCTCAGTGACACCAAATGCCTCCCACCCTGAATAGATCTCAATTGGATCAGATAGCACATCGATTAAGGAACAAAGGTCCCAATATACATTGTAAATAAATGAATCCCCAGCATACCTTTGATAGGCTGCAAGGAACATATCGGCAGCTTCGACTCCATAAAGCATCGCGAGGTTCCACCGGCAATGACCAACATCAATCCCAGCTGGTCCTATACAAGCATTTACCCAATCAACAACTCCACTGATTGACTCATCTTTCCATAGTACATTCGCGGGATGATAATCCCGATGAATAAAGCATATATTATATGTCGGCTGTGGCTCCGCCAATAGCTCAATTGCAGTTTTCCAGGCATCTGGTACAGTTGACCAAGATGGAACTTCAATAACAGTCTCGGCATTTTGATAACGAAAGAATCTCCATGGAAAATCGTATATTTTGGTTTTATGAACTCTTGCCAATTCTTTAGCGAGTTCATTTATCCACTTTTGCATTTGCTTTGGTTTTAGATTGACTTTCCCATCAAGCTTTGACATTAGCACAAGTGGAACACCACAAGTATCTCCTGTATCATAGGCAATTATTTCGGGAGCTGCTAGCCCAGCACTTACAGCCATCCAGAGACTGCTCGCTTCATGGACTGCTAAATCTGGTTCATCCTGCAGCCATTCTTGATTAGTAAATTGACGCAGTACAACTTCAATGATATCGGCATCCAAACGAAGCTTTATCAGATGAAGGATTGATGAAGTGCTCCCTTTTAATTGTTCAATCGATTCGATAGTAGCATTTTGATTTACTTGTTGAATGACCCATGCAAGAGCTTGCTCTGTTATTTTCAATTTCTTCACCCTTTTATCCAATGATATCTTACTAAGACAGTTTTCTTATAGATTGGGACTGCGGTCATCCCTCTCACCAAAAAATCTAAAGTAATCGATGATAATGCTTGAGCTGATGTAAAGTGCGAACTAACTTTAGATGATATTTGCATCTCTGGTTGTCGCTTCGGAAATACACTACGCTTTCCGCGGGAGGCTGATGAGCCTCCTCGTGCTACTGCACTTCCTAGTCTCATCAAGGCCTTTTCTCCCGCAGGAGTCTCAAGAGTATTTCTTCCGCTGAGGATAATGCAGAAGCTAAAAAAAGGAATTCAAACCCACTAACTATCGACGTTGATTGTAGCGAAGGAATGGAGATTCACGTGAGTAGCAACGAATGTCCGGATTCAAAATCTTAATTGTCATTAGTTCGCACTTTATCTAAATCGTAACAATTGATACAAATTAAGCTATAATTAACAACACAAAAAGGTAAGGTTGATGGAATAATCACCACAAGCTTACCGTAATTGTTATATGCTGGTTTTTCTTATTCATCCATCTCGCGCTTTTTAAATACGATGGCAGTTGCAATCATTGCCACTATTGACCAAGCAAGAATAATGGCTAAATTTCCTACTACATCTGCAAACCCTGAACCAGATTCGACAGCAGCCGCAACCTCAATTAATTGGATACTTGGTAAGTAATCGACAATGGAAAGGATAGGATAATTCTCTGCAAATGGCTGAAACATAGATGCAAATCCAAAGATAAAAATAACTGGCATAATGAGTACAGAAGCCTCAATTACGCTTCTGGAGAGTAATCCCATTAATGTGCCTAGCGTAATATAAAATAAGATAGAAACTATAATTGCAATTGCTACTAAGCTTAAGTTTACTGGTTCATAACCTGTTAGCATGGCACATATAAAAATTGTTCCAATCGTTAATATAAACGACACTAAGCTTTTTCCACCAAGTATTTCTGGTAAAGTTGCTGGAGAAAGCATCAATCCACGCAGTGTGTTTTTTTCCTTTTCCTCGGCAATAATCGCACATTGGACGAAAGCTGTAACTACTGCTAAAACCAAATTAATGACTAAGTAATGAACCTCAATTGTCAGGTTATCCATTCTTCCATAAAAGAATGCAAAGAATAAAGGCAGAATCATTGTTGATGTGATGTACATATTTTTGGATAAATCCTTCATATCTTTTTGAAAAATGGCCATTATACGCTTCATTGAAAATGTCATACTAATTCCCTCCCTGTAACTTCTACAAAAATATCACCTAATGTTGGTTCGTTTGAATGAATGGAGACGACTTGACCTGCTGCCATATATTGATGAATAGTATTTGCGCCTTTAGCATCGCCAGTTACCATTATTTCTCGCCCGTCCTTTAGCTCTAATGTCACAGAGGAATCTGAAAACTGTCTGCGAAGTGCTTTTGGTTCATCGAGCAGTTGGATTTTCCCTTTGTTTAGGAATGCAACACGATTACATAAAGACTCTGCTTCTGTCATATCATGTGTCGTTAAGAAAATCGTTGTTCCTTTTTCATTCAGCCTGCGTAATCCATCATGAATATGCTTGGAGTTAGCCGGATCTAGTGCTGATGTTGGTTCATCTAAAAATAGCAGATCCGGTTCATGTAAGAATGCCCGTGCTAATGTTACGCGTTGCAGCATTCCTTTTGAAAGCTTGGAGACTAGCTTTTTTGGTTCTTCTGTTAAGTTGACCATTTTGAGTACTTCATCGATTCGCTTCCTAGGTACGTCATATAGGTCGCAGTAAATTTTTAGATTATCGTAAATCGATAATCGGCTATATAAACCGCTATTATCGGTAATGACTCCAATTTTCTTTCGGTATGCTGGTTTATTTATGGAAGATGTTGGTGTTTGGAATACTTTCGCATCACCAGATGTTTGCGCTAATTGACCTGTTAAAATTTTAATTGTCGTTGTCTTTCCGGAACCACTTGGTCCTAAAAACCCAAATGTTTCTCCTTTTTTAACATGAAAATTAACATCCTCTAGTGCAGGTTGGTTTCCGAAAATCTTTGCTAATGATTTCACTTCAATTACATTTTCCAATTTTTCTCCTCCTGACAAATCATTTTTGCTTACATCCATAGAATAAGAGAAAAATAGGGTTTTTACATTATATTTTCCACGAAAAGAGTAATTATCGGGGTGAATGGAGCTTATTTTATACCCAATAAATCCCTTAACTCCGCCATTTTTGCTTTTGATAATGGGATTTGTGTCTTTTCTTTGTCATCAAGAACCAAACTATAGCTATTTCTTGTCCATGTAATTACTTCCCGTACTTTTTGTAAATTTATTATATACGAGCGGTGGCATCTGAAAAATCCAACATGCTGCAGTCGTTCTTCTAAATTCGTTAATGTTAGAGAACTTGGAAAAGCTTCCCCTTTTATGTATATATTTGCTTGCCCATCATTACTTTCGATGTAATCAATTTCTGGTGGATCAAATAATACGATTTTTTCATTTACCTTTGTTGGAATTTTATTAAACTGAATCGGTTGCAATTCTTTTTCATTTTGACTTGAAACGGCATCCAAATTATCTGTAGTTTGATCCTCTGCCTCTGTCTGAATTAATAGTAAGCCGTTCTCATCTAGTCGATAAACTTTATCCGCAATGGTAATCGCACTTTCCATATTGCTAGTAAATAGAAGAATTGCCTTTCTGCTCTCCTTTAATTTCTTGGTTATATTAATAAAAATGCGCTTTGTTTCCATATCAACATTCAAATCAGGCTCTTCGAAGATAAATAAAGGAGGGGACTGGATTAGCAATCGTCCATACTGCACTCGCTTCTTCTCTGAAAAGGATAAATCCTTTATTCTTTTATTTCTAATTTCATGTAACTGGGTTAATTGAAAAATTGAATCATATAGTTGATTAAATCCATATAAACGACCAAAAAATGAGAAATAATCCTTAATAGATAATCTCTCATAAAGCCCATCTTCAAAATAGCAGATTCCAAGCTGTGAAAAATAAGCTCTTTTATTCTCAGAAAGTGACTCACCATTAATCGTTATGCTGCCATTGAGGGACGGTGTGTCTCCTGTCAGCATGTCTAGAATGGTACTGCGAACATTTAATGTTGAATAAACTGCAGTAATCTCACTTGCAGCAACTTCTAAGTGAAAAGAAGGAAATAATATTGTATCCTTTTCATGTTTCTCTATATCTTTCATGATTAAAATAGTCATTTCATCCGCCCTTCTTTCTCATGGAACAGTTTCAAAAATAAAATGTTTCTAAAATATTGGAAATATGGTGCCTTTTCCAGTATACAATTTCTTCCTAATTTAGGGTAGAGTATAAATTGAGTATCATCCTTTTTGATAAACAGTAAGTTTGACTTTCCTATGTTCAATATATAAAATTGCACCCATAGAATAAAAGGGAGGGGAAATGAATGGCTATACTGCCTACACCATTTAAAATAAAGGGTTTAGAATTAAAAAATAGAATTGTAATGGCGCCGATGTGCCAGTATTCAGTTGAAACCGAGGATGGGATGCCGAATGATTGGCATTTTGTTCATTATGTATCGAGAGCGATTGGAGGGACGGGTCTTATCATTGTCGAGATGACCGATATTGATCCAGATGGACGAATTACAAACGGTGATTTAGGATTGTGGTCCGATGATCATGTACCAGCTTATAAAAGGATTGTCGATGAGGTACATAAATATGGCGCGAAGATTGGCATTCAAATCGCCCATGCAGGTCGTAAGGCAGAGGATGCAGAACAGCCAGTTGGTGCGTCTGATATTCCAGTCGAAGTTCTACCTGAAGAAAGTATCAAAGGAAGGCTGAAACGACCAAGAGCTTTAACAACAGAAGAAGTGAAAGAACTTGTCCTCCAATTTAAAGATGCTGCAAGACGTGCTGTTGAAGCTGGATTTGATACAATCGAAATTCACGGTGCGCATGGTTACTTGCTCCATCAGTTTATGTCACCAACCATTAATAATCGAAAAGACGAATATGGTGAGGATCTAGCGAGATTCGGAGTAGAAGTTATTCATGCAGTAAAAAGTGTGATCCCAGATGATATGCCATTAATCATGAGAATGTCAGCCATCGAATATGTTGATGGGGGTTATAAAATTGAACATGCCATTGAGATCGCCAAACGTTTTAAAGAAGCTGGTGTTGATGTCTTTCATGTTTCCAGCGGTGGAGAGGGGCTACCAGGGAAATTGAAACCAGCGAATCATCCAGCATATCAAGTGCCATTTGCTCGTGCCTTCAAAGAGATATTAAACGTGCCAGTAATTGCAGTTGGAAAATTAAGTGACCCTTTAGTTGCCGAAGCGACTGTTGCAAATGATGAAGCAGATTTAATTGCAGTTGCAAGAGGAATGCTAAATGATCCTTACTGGGGACTTCATGCAATAAAAGCTGTTTCGGGTAAGGTAACACCCCCTGCTCCATATAAGCGAGGGATTCGTTAACTAGAGTAGACGGGAAAAATCGGAATCAGAAGTGATATTTTTGATTCCGATTTTTAATATTAAACAGGAAAGATATCTTCAATAATTTGAATGTCTTCTGTCGTCAGCCTTACTTCAGCAGCTTTTAAATTATCCGCGATTTGTTGCGAATTTCTTGCTCCTGGGATAACGGAATCAATTGGCCTGCGTGTTAAATAGAATGCTAAGACAATGTGCGCAACGTCTACATCATGGTTATCTGCAATTTGCCGGATTTTATCTACCTCTTCCAAATGCTTGAAATAGACCTCATCCCTAAATTGCGGTCGAGCCTTTTGTTTCTCTGAGAAGATGGTGTCTGGCTTGTATTTGCCTGCTAACAGTCCAGAAGCTAAAGGGAAATAAGGAATGAATGAGATATTGTTATCTGATAAATATGGAAATAGTTCTGTTTCTGCTTTGCGATTAATGAGATTGTATTCGTCTTGGATAACATCGATATATCCATCTTGGTTAGCTTCCTTAAGCTGTTCGAATGAAAAGTTGGAAACACCTATGGACCGAATTTTACCTGCCTCTTTTAATTGCTGTAATGTGCCAATTGCTTCATACTTCGGTGTTTCTTCATCAGGGAAGTGAATATAGAACAGATCAATCACATCAGTTTGCAGCCGTTTTAAACTTTCATCCACTGTCTGCGTTAGAAATGCAGGAGAATTATCGACAATCATTGTATCGCCCTCGAACCGATGTGCTCCTTTCGTTGCTAGTATAACGTCATTTCTGTTCATATTTTCTTTCAATGTTTTTCCGATTATTTCCTCTGAAAGCCCTTTTCCATATATGTAGGCTGTATCAATAAAGTTAAGACCATTTTTTACCGCTGCGTTTATTATCTCTCCGCCATAATCGGTATTTGTTTCTTTATCCTCTTTGCCAATTTTGTTTGCCCCAAGTCCAATTGGATGGACATATAGCCCTGTATTTCCTAATTCTACTTTCTCAACCATGCAACCCCACCTTTTCTTATTATTACCTCCTATCATAAATATATTAATCAAATATTACCAATATAAGGTTCATTAAATTCCGCACCACTTATAAAAGAGTGGTGCGGAATGGCTTTAAGGCGATTTATCTAAATTACTTAATATGTTGAAAGAGAAGAAGTATATTGCAAGGACAGTTACAACCCCGCCAATGGATAATAATGTAGTGAAAAGTCCTCCGGCACCTGTTACTACAAATGCCAGAGAAATCATCATAACAGGTAAACCAATGTTGTGTAACCAAAAATGAACCTTCGCTGTTGCGGTTTGGGCAAGATGAGGAAAAAGTTTATAAAAGATACCAGCAATCGCAAGAGACACCCAACCGAGTAAGTTGATGTGTACATGTACACCTGTTAAAACGTAATCATGCCCAATTGACATATAGAGCCCGAGTGTAATTCCAATTAGGAAATAGATCACGGAGATTTTAATTAATGTGTTTCCCATAGTTGTCACCTCCTTCCTATTTATTCATTAATTATATGAATGAAGAGGATAGAGGATACCTAGTTTAGAATACATTTTTTATAGGGAAATTACAGTAGGACTTTCCTTGTCCATTATAGAATATAGTAGCTAAGTAACGACCATTTTATATTTGGAGGGAAAGTTATGTCAAAGAAGGTATTAATTCTTGCTGGTGATGCTGTAGAGTCTTTGGAAATGTATTATCCTTATTATCGTTGTCTTGAAGAAGGTTATGAGGTTACAATCGCGGCCACATCTGTGAAAAAGCTGCAAACAGTTGTTCACGATTTTATCGGTTGGGAAACTTATACGGAAAGTAAGGGTTATTTAATTGAAGCAACAGCTTCTTTTGCTGAAGTAAATCCAGAAGACTATGATGGTTTAATTATCCCCGGTGGACGTGCGCCAGAACATATTCGCCTTAACGAGCATGTTCCAGGAATCGTTAGCCACTTCTTTGAAACAGACAAGCCAATTGCAGCGGTTTGCCATGCGAGTCTTGTATTGACAACAGTTCGGGAACATTTACAAGGAAGAGAAATGACTGCTTACATTGCTTGCAAACCAGAAGTTGAAGCTGCAGGAGCGACATATATTGATGAATCCAATCATGTCGATGGAAACCTTATTTCAGGTCATGCATGGCCTGACTTACCTGGACTGCTTAAGGAATTCGTTATGCAGGTGAATGGGAGTTATATTGGGAGAAGATAAAGAAGAATTGAGTAGAATTGAAATAACATAAGAAGGCAGATGAATAAACTACGCTTAAAAGACTCATGTTAAAGTCAGGAGGTGTTAACATGGGAAGAGATCGTCAAGAAAAGAAATTACGGGAAAGCAGACGTGTTGAATCAGACCGAGATGTTGGTCTTCGTTTTAAAGGGGCGACAAAGATGTCAAGTCCAGAAGAAGCTAGAAGATTAAATGATGGTCAAAAGTAGAGTGAGTGCTCGGTTGGTCTCATAAATTGACCGAGTTTATTAAAAGTGTATCTAAGATGATTTCTAACTTATAAGTGCAGTATTAATTGGAATGAGCACAACAAAAAACTAGCTCCCTTCAAGTAAAGGGAGCTAGTTTTTACAATATATTTAACATAGTTCGGGAAGTAAAGGTCACTTATTCCGTTTCTTCTTCTTTAACATAGAAGTAGTCATTTACATCAACGGGTTCCCAGTCTTCGTTTGGTGTATAGAAACGTAATAAGTCACCATACATTACTTTATCGGAAAGCCCCAGCTCATGAAGAACAGTTTCTTTCATTGCTTTCATATCTTCCGTTGGTTCTTCGATTACTTCTTTTGTTTCATTGTCGTAGTATACTCCGCTAATGGAGCTATATTTTTCAGTGATAAAGTCACCGTTTCTGAAAGGTACAAAATCTTTATGATCCTCAGAGAACATGTCTGTACCAAATAAAATATAGTCTAGTGAATCAATCCCAAGAATATGCAATAATGTCGGTACTACATCTACCATACTGCTATATTCGTGATTCGTACCTTGACCATCCACTCCAGGAACGCGAATCATAAATGGTACACGTTGTAATTCTGCATTCTTTAATGGTGTAATTTCTTCACCAATAATTTCAGCCATTGCACGGTTATGATTATCGGAAATACCATAATGATCACCGTAAATCATAATAATCGAATCCTCATATAAACCTGCTTCTTTTAAATCACTAAAAAATTGTTCTAATGATTCATCTAGATAACGAGCAGTTTGGAAATACCTGTCAACAGACCCGTCACCGGTCTCAGCTGGAGCAAGACTAGCTTCCTCTTCATCAATTAAATATGGATGATGATTTGTTAGGGTCATCATATGTGCATAGAAAGGCTGATCCATTTCTTCTAAATAAGGCATTGATTGTTCAAAGAAAGGTTTATCCTTTAATCCATAATTGATGACATTTTCTTCACTCATATCATAATAATCTTCGTGATAAAATTCATCTACGCCAAAGCTTTTATATACTTCGTCACGGTTCCAGAATGATTTTCCATCACCATGGAATATCCCGCTTGTATATCCTTGTTGTTGACCTAAAATTGCTGGCAATGCCTGATAAGTGTTATTCCCTTTAGTTGAGAAAGCTGATCCTTGTGGTAGCCCATATAAAGAGTTATCCATAATTAACTCAGCATCGGCAGTTTTACCTTGCTCTGTTTGATGGAAGAAATTATCGAAATACGTGTAATCCAAGCTCTCGTCATGTACTAATGAATTTAGAAAAGGAGTTACTTCTTCTCCATGTAATTCATAATCAATTAGGAATGACTGGAATGATTCGAGATGAATTTTGATGATATTCTTGCCTGCACCTTTACCAAAGAATTCGGCATTAGGTTTAGCATATTTAGATTTCGTGTAATTCTCTACCTCTGTAATATCACTGCTGTCAGCGAAAACACGCTGTGTAGATGATTTTGTGCTTTGAATAGTATCATAGATTGTGAAGTTATATATTCCTAGATACTTCACTAAATAGTTTCGGTCAAAAGTACGTTCTAATAATTGTGGTCGATCGATTTCAGCAAGTCCGAGATTGATCGTAAATACAAGAATACCTGCAGCTAAAACGGTAATTGGCCTGCGTGCTTTTGTACGAACAACAGTCCAATTTATATTCAATTTCTTAAATAATACAATCAGTAAAATAATATCAAGTGTGTATAAAAGATCACGCCATTCCATTAGACTGACGATACTGCCACCAAGACTACCGAAGTTTTCTGTTTGCATTAGTACTGCAACGGTAATAAAATCACTATTAAATCGATAAAAAACAACATTTGCATACATTAAAAAGCTTAATACCGCTTCTATTATGATAATCCATATTCCAACTTTCTTGCCTTTCGCGAACAAAGCTAGTCCTAGAAATATCAACCCTGAGCTTAGAGGATTCAGGAATAATAGAAATTGCTGCATTCCATTACTAACCCCTAAGTCAAACTCTATTAAATAAATGATATACGTTTTAATCCAAAAAAGAACTAGAGCGATCGCGAAGAATCCCATCTTTGTAGATATAAATTTCTTCACTTTCTCACCTCATATTTTTATTTCAATTTATTGTTGTAGCGACCACTTATTATACACTATACATTGTTTGTCGTCAAATAATTAGCTTGCAGATTTACGAACTATCTAAAAGGTATAAACCCTGAGTGAAGTATCGCTAGTCGCTGAAATTGAGTGTGGCTGAAAAGGAGCCAAAGGTTATCCATATCCTATATTTCTATAATTTTATAGCGAAAAACCTTACTGCCTTCAGACAATAAGGTTTTTTGCATTTTTAGCTTTCAATAAATGCGTCTGCACCAGTCTTCTTAATTGCATTCATACGTTCGTCTGCGTTTTTGCGATTTTTAAATGCTCCCGCTTGAACTCGATACCAGCGCACATTTGAAATAGTTTTGGTAGTAACAAGAGCTTCAATTCCCTCCCCTTTTAAAAAAGCAACACGCGCATCTGCATTTTTCTTTGAATTAAATGAGCCGGCAATAACCTTATAAAGTATATTTGGATTGCTGTGTTTGATAGGATCACTTGGCTTTCCTGCTTTTCTTTTTAAATTGAAGGCTTTAACTAAGCCATTTACATGACCATGTGCAACCTTTTGTCTCCAAGATGTCTGTTTCATAAGTGCAGCATCTTTACTATTATCGATAAATCCGTTTTCGGATAGAAACGCAGCCATTGTTGATTCACGTAATACATGAAAATTAGCCTTTTTTTGGCCGCGGTTATAAAGTCCGTTAGCTTTAATAATTTCACTGTGGAGTATGTCTTGGTAGCCTGCTGTTCTGGATTGATTGGATAGTAGATTGTGAATAAAGTCTTCGTAGCCATTAGCAGTTCCATTAAAAGAGTTACAGTGAATGGACATATAAAAGTCGGCTCCCCAACTGTTTGCTTCATCTGTTCGCTGTTGTAAGCTCTTAGTGTTATCGTTTGTGCGGCTCATTTTTACTTGAACATTTTCATAGTTCGTTGTCAGGAGGCTGCGAATTCGAAGTGCGATATCTAGATTGATTTCCTTTTCTTTTAAACCATTTCCACTTGCACCAGGATCTGAACCACCGTGACCTGGATCTAAATAAAGCTTCATAGGTAAACTCCTCCTTTTGATTAAATTCCTTTACATTTATCGTTTTGAACAAATATTAATTTGATTATATCCCCGATTTGCCAGTATTCCTCCTTTCTATTTGATTAAGATCTTTATCATATTGATTTTGTGAACAGCTTATAGCCTTTACTACTATTACAATCGAATCGGAATTGGATTTGGGGGTGGAAGTGAAACAATCTATACTAAGAAATGAAGCGTATAAATAACCGATATTTCCTTAAACTAAACAAAATCATCGAGGAGGTATTTTATGACAAATAAAGAGCAGAAAAACAGGCAATTTAAAGAAAATGAAAACAGTGGGGAGCATCGCAATGGAAGGAAGAGCCAATATAAGAATCATAATTCCGTTGGTGGGGATTCACCGAATGAGTATGTAACGAATAAAAGTAAAGATTAAAAATAGTTTGTACATTATCATAAAAAGTAGTTTCAATTCTAATAAACAGGGTAAGTAATTAGTAATACTTCCCTGTTTATTAGAAAACTTGGGTATTACCAAGTCCTTCGGTGACAGCCTTGGTTGCACTTATGTAGTAAGAAAGTTTTTATCCTTTCTTAACTACTAAAAATGTAATAGTGTTTACACTAAAAATACAATTATTCCAGGAGTAATGATTGAAACAGTTATAGCACTAATGACCATTGCAATAGTACTAACAGAACCCTGGATGAGGCTTTTTTCCATTGATGCTGCCGTACCAATAGCATGTGAGGCACTGCCTAAAGCGATACCTTTAGCAATATTATGTTGGATATTGAACAGCTTAAAAAGCAATTCGTTCAGAGCTGCTCCACTAATCCCAGCAATCATGACAAGGATAGCTGCTAATGGGCGAATACCGCCGATAGATTCTGTGATTGCCATTGAAACTGGTGTAGTAACAGACTTTGTGCTGATAGTGGCGATGATTTCATCACTAAATCCAGTCCATTTAGTGAGTAGAACTCCAGACAGAACGCCAATAACTGCGCCGGCAATGATTCCACTTAGGATAGGAATTAATAGTTTTTTTATTGTGTGACGTTGCATGTAAAGAGGATAGGCAAGCGCAACAACTGCAGGTCCCAGAAATTCATTTATCCATTTTCCACCTGTCATATATGCTGTATAGGGGATATCAAAAATGAGCAACATGAGAACGATACAAACAGTAGAGATGAGCACTGGCAATGTAAAGGGTTTAGCGAATCGGTCATGGATTTTTGCTGAAAGAATATAAATGATTATAGTTCCTATGATTGCGATAGAACCGATATAAAGGTTAGTCATTATTTATTTCCTTTCTCCGCACTAGCCATTGGCTCACAAGTCCAGAGCTAATCATGACGAGCAGCGTACTAATAATTACGATGATAACTAAAATAAGGCCATAGCCTTTGAATAAATCGAGATATTCAATAACACCTACCGTTACAGGGATGAAGAACAAGACCAAATGTCTAATAATAAACTTGGATCCTAAATCAATCCAAGACGGTTTGACTACATTCAATAGTAATAATAGGAAGAGAATGACCATTCCTATTACACTTCCAGGGATAAATAGATGAAGTGACTGCTGAATCCACTCACCTAATTGAAAGAATATATACAATATGGCTATCTGGAACACGGTTTTAAAAATGGTAAGCAACGTATTTCCACTCCTAATAGAAAATAATTAACAAATGTAAGTATAACAAATAAAATAGTGCAAATGATATAAGACATGATAGTATTGCTGGTTAATAAGGGATAAATGACGCATTTTTTTACAAAATTCTACGATATTAGGGGGACTTTTTCTACATAAATTTACAAAACCTTTACATTCAGTACACACAACCTTAATATTTACCCACTATACTATCAATTGAGAGCAAAAAGCGGCTCAAAAATAAATAGTTCACAATAGGGAGGACATTTAGTCATGAATTTCAAAAAGTATCTTATGTTCCTAGTAGTAGCAGCACTTGCATTTGTGCTTGTAGCATGCGGAGGAGCGGACGAAGGCGATAAAGAGAATACAGGAACTGAGGAAGATGCAGGAACTGAAGAAGATACAGCTTCAGAAGATACAGCTTCAGAAGAATTAGAAGGTAATGTTGTAATCGATGGATCAGGAACTGTTTTTCCATTAATGCAAAGAATTGCTGAAGAATATATGTCAGTTGACCAACCTGGTGTATCTGTTGAAGTAAGTCGTGCAGGTACAGGCGCTGGATTTGAGAAATTCCTAGCAGAAGACGGAACAGACTTTAACGATGCTTCTCGTGAAATTAAAGATGAAGAACAAGCGAAAGCTGATGAACTTGGAATTGAAGTTAAAGAACTTAAAGTAGCATTAGACGGTTTAACAATTGTAACTAACCCAGAAAATGATTGGGCTACAGAACTTACTGAACAACAAGTTAAAGATATTTTCCTTGGTACAGTAACAAACTGGTCTGATATTAACCCAGAATGGCCTGAAGAGAAAATCCAAACTTATGGTCCAAATGAAAACCATGGTACTTATGAATTCTTCTATGAAAACATTCTTGAAGAACAAGATTTAGTTAGTGATATCGATCTTCAACAAGATTACTCAACACTTGTAACGCTAATAGCTGAAGATAAAAATGCAATTGGATTCTTCGGATTTGGTTACTATAACAGCAACCAAGACAAAATTAATGCAGTAGGTATTGATTTTGGTGAAGGTGCAGTTGTCCCATCTCTTGAAACTATTGGAGAAGAAGGCCCTTATGCTAACTTCACTCGTCCAGTGTTTACTTACTTAAATGTAAATAACGCTAAAGAAAAACCAGAAGTGCTTGATTATGCTAAGTATGTAATGGAAAACACAAATACTTTCGCTGGAGAAACTGGTTTCGCACCAATTCCAGATGAAGAGGCTCAAGCATTACTAGAAGAATTAGAAGCAATTAAATAATCAATAGCATTTCATAGAAAAATAATATATAATCTAATAAGATGAGAGCTAACTAATGCGTTGCTCTCATCTTATTCTGAGTTTTTAAGCAAATTGTTGCGGAAGGAGTGCCAAACAAAATATGGCAACAAACGGCGATTTAAATAAGAAAAATGCTGTTGACGTCAGTGAAATGATCGCAATAAATAAGCAAAAGAAAAGTTTCTCTAATTATTTTGAGAAAGCTATTCCAGCAATTTTATTTATTATTGCATTCATTTCAGTTCTTACGACAATAGGAATTGTTCTCACATTAATTAGTGAAGCAATAGAATTCTTTAAAATAGTTCCAATCTGGGAATTCTTTACTGGAACGGTATTGAAGCCCTTAAGTCAGAACCCTGAATTCGGAGTTCTGCCATTAATAAATGGTACTATTATATCAACTATTATTGCGATGCTTGTAGCTGGTCCAATTGGGCTAATGTCTGCAATTTATTTAAGTGAATATGCATCGGATAGGGTTAGAAGAGTAATCAAACCACTATTAGAAGTACTTGCAGGGATACCGACAATTGTGTACGGTTTTTTCGCATTCACCTTTGTAACACCTCTAATACGATCCATATTTCCTGCTGTCGAAGCTACGAATATACTCAGTCCTGGTCTAGTTATGGGTGTAATGATCATCCCAATGATTGCATCATTATCTGAAGATGCGATGACATCCGTTCCGAATGCAATGCGCGAAGGATCACTCGCTATGGGAGCAACTAAACTTGAAACTACAATTAAAGTAGTATTACCTGCAGCATTATCAGGAATTATTGCATCATTTGTTCTCGGTATTTCGCGTGCTATTGGTGAAACAATGATTGTTACGATTGCAAGTGGTAGTTCCAAAAACTTTACATTTGACATTACACAATCTATGCAGACGATGACTGCGTATATTGTTGAAGTTTCTGGTGGGGAAGCAGCTGCTGGGACGACAATATACTATAGCTTATATGCTGTTGCACTAACACTATTTGTATTTACACTTATTATGAATTTACTTGCAAGATATGTCTCTCGTAAATTTAGGGAGGAATATTAATTATGAAACAAATTGATGCAACCAAATTAGAAGGCAGAATGAATGCCCGCGTCCGTAAAAATAATATTTGGAAAGTAATCTTTTTCCTCTCAACATTAGTTGGACTCATTGTACTTGCAATCCTTCTAATTCGTGTCCTTACGCAAGGAATTGGTTGGTTGGATTGGAACTTTTTAACGGCCAAACTATCTTCAAATCCTGATAGAGCTGGAATTATGGGAGCACTTCTCGGTACGACTTGGATGATGTTAGTAGTTATTCCTGTTACAATAATTATTGGGATAGGCTCAGCGATTTATCTGGAATTATATGCAAAAAAAAGGATGGTTTCAGAACTTCATCCAGACAAATATTTCCAACTTGGCTGGTGTACCTTCAATTGTATATGGACTTTTAGGTTTAACTGTATTTTCAAGATTTTTAGGACTTGGCAATGCTGTGCTTGCCGGTGGATTAACATTATCTCTGCTCGTGTTACCAATCTTGATTGTTTCTGCTCAAGAAGCACTTCGAGCTGTTCCAAAGCATCTATCGGAAGCAGCATATGGAATGGGTGCTACAAAATGGCAAACAATCAGAACCGTTATTTTACCTGCTGCACTACCAAGTATTTTAACAGGTACGATTTTATCCCTATCACGTGCGATTGGTGAAACTGCTCCATTAACTGTACTAGGTATACCTGCATTTTTAATTCCTTTCCCGAATGGATTACTAGATACTTTTACAGCACTTCCGATGCAGATATATTACTGGACACTTGATGCGTCACTAGTTGCTGAATATGCAAACTTAGCTGCAGCAACGATTATAATATTGCTATTACTATTATTTATCCTAAATTCCATTGCTATCTTTATTCGAAATAAATTCCAACAAAGGTATTAATGTGTGACTAGTAATTTAGAGATTATTCGTTTGTTAATAACGAAGCTGGACATAAGATATTAAGGAGTGGAAAACGATGAGTTCTTCATCAGAAAATCAGAAATCAACCATAAAGCTAAAAGTTGATAACGTTGCAGCAGACACAACGAATGTTGAACGCAACATTGTTTACGATACGAAAGATTTAAACCTATGGTACTCGGATACACATGCATTGAGAGATATTAATTTATCCATTTATGAGAAGGAAGTTACTGCAATAATTGGACCATCTGGATGTGGTAAATCAACATATATCAAAACGCTAAATCGTATGGTAGAGCTTGTTCCAGGAGTACGTACAACAGGAACAATCACATATCAATCGAAGAATATTTTAGATAAGTCATTTAAAGTAGAGGATTTGAGAACAAGAGTTGGAATGGTATTCCAAAAACCAAATCCATTTCCTAAATCTATCTATGACAATATTACTTACGGTCCAAAGATTCATGGTATCCGTAATAAGAAAATATTAGATGAAGTGGTAGAGAGAAGTCTGCGTGGTGCTTATATTTGGGATGAAGTAAAAGATCGATTAAACGAAAATGCTTATGGACTTTCAGGTGGACAACAGCAACGTCTATGTATCGCTCGTTGCTTAGCTGTTCAGCCGGATGTTATCCTTATGGATGAACCTACTTCTGCACTTGATCCTAAATCGACACTTCGGATTGAAGAATTAATTCAAGAATTGAAGAAAGATTATTCAATCATTATTGTTACACATAATATGCAACAAGCAGCACGTATTTCTGATAGAACTGCTTTCTTCCTTGATGGAAAAGTTGTTGAATACGATAATACTAATAATATTTTTACAAATCCATCTGATTCACGAACGGAAGATTATATTTCAGGTCGATTTGGATAAGAAAAAAAGACTGGCTGAGGTCAGTTTTTTTTTCATAAGAAGCTTTAACCAAGTTTTAAGGTTTTCTCCTTCAATAATTCGAACAATATTGTTCTCTACTTGTCTGCTTTTTCGATCGATTCCATTTTAAAATGGCTTGAAAATAGCAAGGGATAATAATTGGCGTGAAATTGCTGTTCTTCAAGGTAAAATATTTGTGATGATTGGAAAAATATGATAATGTTAACTTATAAAACATACCTTGACAATATGAATTGTCAAAGGGGAGTAGCGGTGGGATTTAAATGCTAATTCCAAGATAAAGTCGTCATTACATGATTTTTAAATCATCGGCTTTATTGGCAAGAAATTGCTCAGCGAGACCTTTGTCCTAATAAGGCAGAGGTCTCGCTTTTTATATTTAAACAAGGTTAAATATAGAGCAGTTAAAAGTGTCTTTTTTATTAACTATAAGGAAGGGGATTAAACGTGGATTATTATCGCCAAAGTAAAGAAGATGTTCTAAAATCAATTAATGCTTCAGAAGAAGGTCTTACATCTGAAGAGGCAAAGAAAAGACTAGAGAAAGATGGTTTTAATGAGATTAAAGATTCGGAGAAGGTTCCTACGTGGAGACTTTTTCTTGAAACCTTCAAAGATCCAATGGTTATCGTTCTTTTAGTTGCATCCGGGGTTCAGTTAATTCTTGGGGAAGTAGTAGAATCATTAATTATCTTCCTTGTACTCATACTCAATTCAGTGATTAGTGTAGTACAAACGAAAAAAGCAGAAAGTTCACTTGATGCCCTTCGAGATATGTCGGCACCAGAAGCGAAAATCATTCGGAACGGCACGACACAAACGGTTACGGCAAGGGAGCTTGTTCAAGGCGACCTTGTCTTGCTGGAAGCCGGTGATAGCGTTCCAGCGGATGGTAGAATTATCGAAAGTGGTTCTTTGAAAGTTAACGAGGGAATGCTGACTGGTGAATCAGAAGCGGTTGAAAAGCATAGTGACACTATTTCAAATGAAGCAGCTTTAGGTGACAGGCTTAATATGGTATTTAGTAGTTCACTTGTTGTCTATGGCCGTGGATCATTTGTTGTTACAGGGACAGCAGAGAAAACAGAAATTGGTAAAATTGCAAATATGCTTTCAACAGCTGAATCTAAACAAACACCATTGCAACGTAAATTAGATGTATTTAGTAAACAGCTTGGCATTGGTATTCTTCTTCTCTGTATTTTGATTTTCGCTGTTCAAGCGGCTCGTATTTGGTTAGGTAACAGTACGGTTGATACAACTACAGCTATTTTAGAGGCTTTGATGTTTGCGGTAGCCGTTGCAGTAGCAGCGATTCCAGAGGCGCTTTCATCGATTGTTACAATTGTACTTTCAGTTGGAACGAATAAAATGGCAAAGCAAAATGCGATTATCCGTAAACTTCCAGCGGTAGAAACATTAGGTTCTGCGAGTGTTATTGCAACAGATAAAACGGGAACATTGACTCAAAATAAAATGACCGTCACGGATTATTTTATTCCAGGAGATGATAATGAGAAATTAGATACGAATCCAGAAAAGTGGAGTAAGCAGGAACAGCTGTTAGTAAATATTGCTGTACTTTGCAATGATTCCTATATTAATGAAGATGGACAGGAAATTGGTGACCCTACCGAGGTCGCACTGATAAACTTCGCAAACAATAACAATAAAGATTACAATGAGATTCGCAATTCCTATTCGCGAATTTCTGAGCTGCCATTTGATTCTGATCGAAAGCTTATGTCGACGATACATATGCTTGATGATACAAAAACAATGATTACAAAAGGTGGACCAGATGTAATGTTTGGCCGTGCGAGCCATGTCCTTCAGTTTGGAAAAGAAGTGCCGATATCGAAGGAGCTGTTAAGTCAGTTTGAACAAGCGAATGAAAATTTCTCAAATCAAGCATTACGTGTTCTAGCCTATGGCTATAAACGTTTACCAGAAGAAAAAACGAAGATTGATGAAAAAGATGAAAATAACCTTGTATTAGTAGGACTTACTGCAATGATTGATCCGCCTCGAGAAGCAGTGTACGGCTCAATCGAGGAAGCGAAGAAAGCTGGAATTAAAACAGTCATGATAACTGGTGACCATAAGACAACTGCTCAGGCTATCGGTCGGGACATTGGATTGATGGGTGAACATGATATTGCACTTACTGGTCAGGAATTGGATGCTATGTCAGATGCTGAGCTTGATGAAAAATTAGAGCAGATCTCTGTTTATGCTCGAGTTTCTCCAGAGAATAAAATTAGAATTGTTCGTGCGTGGCAGAAGAAGGATAAAGTAACTGCAATGACTGGTGATGGAGTGAATGATGCGCCAGCCCTGAAACAGGCCGATATCGGAGTAGCAATGGGAAGTGGAACAGATGTTGCAAAGGATTCGGCATCTATGATTTTAACGGATGATAATTTCGTTTCAATTGTAAATGCGGTAGGTGTTGGAAGAACGGTTTATGATAATATCAAAAAGGCGATTGGATATTTGTTTGCAGGAAATTTAGGTGCCATTATTGCAATTATTTACGCAGTAATTTTTAGCCTGCCAAATCCATTTACTGCGCTGCAATTACTATTTATCAACCTCGTAAATGATTCGCTCCCAGCAATTGCTTTGGGAATGGAAAAATCAGAGCCAAACATTATGAAGAAGAAACCACGTGATCCAGATGAAGGATTATTTGCTGGTGGAACATTAAAAGCGGTTGTATCAAGAGGAGTATTAATTGGGATAGCGGTTATTATCTCCTTCTATATTGGTTTAGAACAATCAACGGAAATGGGGATTGCAATGGCGTTTACGACATTAATCCTTTCGCGAACTCTACAGACAATTGTTGCACGATCGAATACACAAACTGCATTTGGTGCAGGATTCTTTCGTAATAAATATGTTATTGGTGCGGTATTATTAGGTTTCGTACTATACGCAATTACCATTCTACCGTTTGCGCGTGACATCTTCTCAATTCCTGCAGCATTTGGCTTTAATGAGTGGCTGATTGCAACTGGATTGGCAATTGGAGCTGTAATATTGATGGATATTGTGAAAATAACACTGTATCGTTTAAGTAAAAATAAATAATAATTTTGATTCAATTCAATTAAGCACATGCTTTGATTAATATGCTATATTCTGAAACAATGAACAGAGTAAGTATTCTTATCGTAAAGGGGAGATTACAATGAAGATACTATTAATCGGAGCAAACGGGCAAATTGGTAAACATTTAGTTCAACTATTACAAGAAAGTGATGAACACTCGCTTAAAGCAATGGTGCGGAGAGAGGAACAAGCTGAGGCATTAAAAGAATCAGGCGTGGAGGCAGTTGTTGCTAATTTAGAAGGTTCGGTTGAGGAACTGGCAGGTGCGATAGAGGGCAGTGATGCCATAATCTTCTCGGCTGGTTCTGGCGGAAATACAGGAGCAGACAAAACGTTATTAGTCGATTTAGATGGGGCAGTTAAATCGATAGAAGCTGCAGAACAGATTGGTGCAAAACGTTTTGTGATGGTGAGTGCTATTAATGCTAACAATCGCGATGCTTGGGCAGACAGTCCAATTAAGCCTTATATGGCTGCGAAGCACTATGCGGATAAGGCACTTATAGCGAGTGATTTAAATTATACTATTGTTCGCCCTGGTGGATTACTAAATGAACCAGGCACAGGAAAGGTAACTGTGGCAGAAAATCTTACACGAGGTTCAGTGCCACGTGAAGATGTTGCGAGAACAATTATTGCCTCTTTAAATGAGGAAAAGACATATCGCCAGTCATTTGATCTTATTTCTGGAGATATTCTTATTGCAGATGCATTAAAAAATCTATAAAACAATGTTGGAGAGTCGGGTATTCAAGGTAGAAAATCTACTTTGGATGCCCGTTTTTTTTGTTGAAATTAGGAACATTTCATTTGTTACTATTATATAAACTCGAACTCGTTGTAATTTGTATTGAATGTCTCCTATCTTCTACTCCTAATAGCTATGTAAGAAAGATGATGTCTAATTTTATAAGGAGATTGTAATTTATTTTTTCTCGACCCATCCCAGCGTAGTGTATTTTCGGAGCGGAGAGTCTGTGAGCACATGATCACCTATACTCTTCCCAAGTATTAAGTAGTAAACTTTCTCCCCAATATGTGCAACTAAATTATATAACATAAACAAAAATAATTAAAAAAACCATTGAATTATTATACAATATAATGCATAATAATTCATACATAGTAAAATATGAGAGGGGAAATTTAAATGGGTAAAGAAAAGATCGTTCTAGCTTATTCTGGTGGATTAGATACTTCTGTGGCAATTAATTGGTTACAGGAAAAATATAATTATGATGTTATTGCTGTTGCACTTGATGTTGGAGAAGGCAAGGATCTGGACTTCGTACAAAAGAAAGCGCTAGATGTTGGTGCAATTAAGTCTTATGTCATTGATGCAAAATCACTCTATGCAAATGAATATGTGTTACCTGCACTTCAAGCGAATCTTTTATATGAAGGAAAGTACCCGTTAATCTCTGCCTTATCACGTCCGTTAATCTCGAAGATTTTGGTAGACATTGCTGAGAAAGAAGGAGCAGCAGCTGTTGCTCATGGTTGTACCGGAAAAGGAAATGATCAAGTAAGATTTGATGTTGCTTTTACTGCATTAAATCCAGATCTGCAAATCGTTGCACCTGTTCGTGAATGGGCAATGTCTAGAGAAGAAGAAATCGAATATGCAAAAGAACATAATATTCCAATTCCAATTGATTTAGATAATCCGTTTAGTATTGACCAGAACTTATGGGGACGCAGCAATGAATGCGGGATACTTGAGGATCCATGGGCAGAGGCTCCTAAGGAAGCATTTGAATTAACAGTTGATCCAGTTGACGCTCCGAATGAACCGCAAATCATTCAACTAACTTTTGAACAAGGGAAGCCAGTTTCTATTGATGGAAAAGCACTTCCACTAGATGAACTTATCTTAGAATTAAATGAAATTGCTGGCAAACATGGAGTTGGAAGAATTGATCATGTGGAAAACCGGTTAGTAGGGATTAAATCACGTGAAATTTATGAGGCGCCAGCAGCATTGACATTAATTGCTGCACATCAAGAGCTGGAGGCACTGACATTACCGAGAGAACTAGCCGAATTTAAACCAATCATTGAGCAAAAATTTGCGCAAACCGTTTATAATGGCCTTTGGTTCTCAGCGTTAACCGATTCACTGAAAGCATTTATTGAGCAAACTCAGGGCTATGTGTCTGGTACGGTAAAAGTAAAATTATATAAAGGAAGCGCCCAAGTAGTTGGTCGTGAATCAGCAAACTCACTATATGACTTTGACCTTGCAACTTATAATAAAGAAGATGCATTTGATCATGAGGCTGCATTAGGCTTTATTAAATTATGGGGATTACCAACGAAGGTACATTCTGCTGTTAATGGTACACACGTAAAGAAAGATAATTCCATTGACAAAGTTAATCTTGGAGTAAAGGAAGCTGTTAAGAAGTGAAGCTATGGGGAGGAAGGTTTACGAAACCAACGAATCAACTAGTTGATGAATATACAGCATCCATCTATTTTGATAAGAAATTAGCGAGTTTTGATATTCAGGGAAGTATTGCACATGTAGAGATGCTGAAGGCTTGTGGCATTATACCTGAAGCAGATGCAGATACAATTGCTGCGGGATTACAAACAGTGGCTAAGAAAATAGAAGATGGAACAGCAGTATTAACAGCTGAGAATGAAGACATTCATATGAATGTGGAGAAGCTATTGATTGAAGAAATCGGTGCTGTTGGTGGAAAACTGCACACAGGCAGAAGCAGAAATGACCAAGTAGCTTTGGATATGCGACTGTATTTACGTGAAGCAATTATTGAGATTACTGAATTGATTGTCGGTGTCCAGGAATCCTTATTAAATCAAGCGAAAGCAAATCTAGACACGGTCATGCCTGGTTATACCCATTTGCAGCGAGCACAACCAGTACTATTCGGTCACCATATGATGGCATATGTCTTTATGTTTCAGCGTGATGTAGAAAGACTGATGGATAGCTTTAAGCGCGTAAATAAATCCCCGCTTGGTGCAGGTGCTTTGGCGGGGACGACTTTCCCAATCGATAGGCATCTTGTTGCTGATAAACTAGGCTTTACAGGTATAAGTGAAAACAGTTTAGATGCAGTGAGTGACCGTGATTTCGTTGTTGAGTTTTTAGCAAATGCATCCTTGATTTCTACACATTTATCAAGATTATGCGAAGAAATTGTTCAATGGTCAAGTGCAGAATTCAATTTCGTTGAACTGGATGATGCATTCTCAACGGGCAGCAGTATGATGCCGCAAAAGAAAAACCCGGATGTTGCAGAGCTTGTCCGAGGAAAGACAGGGCGTGTTTATGGCCATTTAATGGGAATGCTAACGACTTTGAAAGGCTTGCCGCTAGCATACAATAAAGACATGCAAGAGGACAAAGAGGGTATGTTTGATACAGTCGAAACGTTAAGAGGTGCATTGGCACTATTTGCGCCGATGATTGAGACGATACAAGTGAAAAAAGAAAAGATGGATGCCGCAGTACGTGAGGATTTCTCAAACGCAACTGATCTAGCAGATTATTTAGTTGGGAAAGGGATGCCATTCCGTGAATCCCATGCAGTAGTTGGTCAGGTAGTGCTAGCTTGTATTAATGATAATAAATATTTACTAGATATGTCACTAGAAGAATTCCAGTCGTTCTCCAATTTAATTGAGTCCGATATTTTTAATGTATTGCATCCAGAGACTGTCGTTAATGCGCGTGATGTTGCTGGTGGAACAGCAAAAAATCGAGTAGAGGAACAAATAACGACGGCAGTAGCAGCCATGAAAGAGAGTAATAACTGGATTCAATTGCAAGTGAAAACAATCCGTGTTTTATCAGAATAATCTTTAAAAAAGCTAGAGTGGATGCCCGCTCTAGCTTTTTTAATTCTAGTATTATTCTATGATTTTAAATAATTTGCTTGCAATATTAGAATATTTAGGTATAATTACTTACAAGTTTCTTTTTAATGGAAACAACGAAAATTTTCAGAAAAATGTAGTTAAGGGGGATTTACAATGAGAGTAAGAAATTGGATGCTTCTACTTGTATTTGGTTTATTGCTAAGTGTAGTAGTAGCATGTTCTGGCGGAGATACAGAGGACGCACCAGAGGCTGAAGGAGCAGGAGATGATTCTGCTGCAGAAAACGGGGAACAAGTACTTAATCTAACAAATCCAGAGGCGATTCCATCCATGGATCCATCGCTTGCAACAGATGAATCTTCATTCGTCTATTTAGCAGCGACAATGGAAGGATTATATCGATTAGATGAGAATGCAGCACCTGTAGATGGCATGGCGACAGACCATGAAGTAAGTGAAGACGGGTTAACATGGACATTTACACTACGTGAAGATGGCAAATGGGCAAACGGAGATCCTGTAACGGCACATGACTTCGTATATGCATGGCAACGTGCAGTAAACCCAGATACCGGTTCTGAATATGGTCCATATATGATGAATGATGTAATTAAAAATGCTACAGCAGTAAGCAGTGGAGAACTTCCAGTTGAAGAATTAGGGGTAAAAGCAGATGGCGATTTCACATTGGTAGTTGAACTAGAAAATCCTACTGCATACTTCGAAACACTAACATCGTTTGGTACGTTCCTGCCGTTAAATCAGAAGTTTGTTGAAGAGCAAGGAGATCGTTTTGCTACGAGTTCCGAAACGGTACTAGGAAATGGTCCATTTACAATTGAAAACTGGGAAAGTACAAGTAATTCTTGGGAACTTGTGAAAAGTGAAGAATATTGGGATGCTGAAACAGTCCAATTGGACAAGCTTACATTTGAAGTGATTAAAGAACCACAAACTGCTGTTGATTTATACGAAACAGGTAAAGTTGACCGTGTGGATTTAACATCGGATCTAGTTGACCAGTATGCATCACATGAAGATTATGCTGTAGCAGCAGATACATTTGTTTACTTTATTAAGTTCAACCAAACAACAACAGAAGCACTTGCAAATGAAAATATTCGAGCTGCTATTAGTAGAGCATTCGATAAACAAGCATTAGTTGATGAAATTCTTAATAATGGTTCATTCGTTGCAAATGGTTTAATTCCAGCTGACTTCACACCACTGCCAGATGGTGGCGATGATTTCAGAGCTGTTAATGGAGACCTAATGACATATGATACAGAAGCAGCAGCAGAATTCTGGGATAAGGGCTTAGCAGAGCTTGGAACAGATGCAGTGGAGCTTGAATTATTAGTTGATGATGATCAAACAACAAAAGTAATGACAGAGTACATTGCGAATCAATTACAAAAGAATTTACCAGGATTAACAATTAAATTAAAACAAGTACCAAAAGAACAACGACTTGATTTGGATACAAACATGGATTATGAATTACAAATTTCTAGATGGGGTCCAGATTTCCTTGATCCATTTACTTACATGAATCTTTGGACAACAGATAGTGGTAACAATAACATGGGCTACTCAAATGCAGAGTATGATGAATTAGTGAAGGCAACAGCTTCAACGCTTGCAACAGATAATGCTGCACGCTATGAGAACTTCCTGAAAGCGGAGAAGATTTTATTTGAAGATGCTGGAATCGCACCAATCTATCAAAGCTCACGTGCACAGTTAGTTTCACCAAAAGTAGAAGGTGTTTTCATCAACCCATTCGGAGCACCATATGAATACAAATGGGCAAGTGTAGGCTCAGCAGAATAGTAATTAAAGAAGAGTATGTGCTACTTAAAAAGTGGCATATGCTCTTTTTGTATTCAATTGTATTGTAATCTATATGAAGTGCATACTAGAAAAAATTGTGATGCAATTCTGGATGGAGAGGTCTATTAACAAATTTAGTTAGTTCACACTTTACCTCACCTAATCATTATCATTCTCTATCTTGAAAGGAAATAAACTTTTTAGAATGCAGCCTTAACGTAAATATAAAGATTTCTTAATGTTATTGTGTATCCTCTGAAAAAATCGGGTATGCATAGTATAATTGAATATAATAGAAAGTGTAATCAATTAGAAGTAAGAAAATAATGAATAGTAAATAAGTAAGGAGAAATTAAATGAAACTTATTGCATCAGATTTAGATGGTACTCTTTTAAATGAAGACGGTATTGTTAGTGAAGAAAATGCCCAAGCGATTAAAAAGGCGATCGATCAGGGGATTAAGTTTGTTGTTGCGACGGGGAGATCTTATGAGGCAGCTAGTAAGCCACTTCAAGCTGTAGGCATCACCAGCCCGATAATTAGTTTGAATGGGGCTGTTTCCTATGGAGAAGATCAGAAAATTATTAGCAAAGTCGCAATGGATAAAGAGGTTTCGAGACAAATCCTAGCAAGTTGTCAGAAAAGGGATATGTATATTGAGTTTTTCACAAATGATGGAATGTATTCCGGCAGCAGAGAGTATTTCCTTCAAGTTCTTGTTGATATTATGAAATCTGCAAATCCAGATATCTCAGATGAAGAAGTTCGAGAAAAGGCTGCACTTCGATTCCAATCGGAGCCAGTAACATTTATCAATGATTATGAGGAAATATTTTCGATTGACAATGTTGAAATATATAAAATTTTAGCTTTTTCCCATGATAAAACTAAATTAGCGGCTGTTCGTGAGGAATTATCAGAGGAATCAGGGATTGCTATTACCTCTTCAGGTGATATTAACCTGGAATTTAATCATCCAGAAGCACAAAAGGGTATAGCATTAAAAAGCTTTGCAGCTAGTTTGGGTATCGAGATGAAGGATGTAATGGCTTTAGGCGACAATTGGAATGACGCGAGTATGCTTAAGATGGCTGGTCGCGGGGTTGCAATGGCGAATGCTGAGGAAGGTATAAAAGAGCTTTGTGAGTATTCGACAAAGTCAAATATTGAGGATGGCGTAGCTGCAGCGATAGAAGAGATGCTGCAGGAAGCTATGGTATAATAGGTAATTGATATGTTTACACTGAGCAAATAGGAAATTACTATATCTCCCTGTCTGCTCAGTGTATTAATTTATAAAATTAAAATTATTCCTAATTGAGGAACAGTGATAAACCGCTTGCAAAAGAAAACGCAATCAATTATAATAAAATTAATCAGAGGATTGTTACTGTTTGGCAGGCAAAACCTGAATTGATTAAATATATAGAGGGATTGCTTTCTATATTTTTAATTGATTCAGGTTTTTATTTTTGAGAGGGAAACGTGATAATAATGTTAATTAAAAGGGTATTCAATAATAATGTCGCATTGACAGAGGATTTAGATCATACGGAAATGGTTGTTATGGGTAAAGGTCTAGCTTTTCAAAAAAGGCCAGGCGACGAGATAGATACCGAAAAAATTGAGAAGACCTTTATCACCCCTTCCGAAGGCTTTGCTAACAAACTATCTGAACTACTTGATGAAATACCTTATGAAATAATGGTTCTTGCAAAAGATATTATCGAAATGGCAACTAGCGAATTAAATACGGAATTAAATGATTCCTTATACTTGTCACTAGCAGACCATATACACTTTGCGCTCACTAGGTTAAAGGATGGAATTCCAATAAAAAATGCGCTGATGTGGGAAGTGCAAAAGTTCTATAAAGATGAATATCAAGTTGCGCGCAAGGTATTAGAACTTATTGAAGCAAGAACAGGTCAACGATTACCAGAGGATGAATCGGCATCCATTGCCCTTCATTTATTTAATGCAAGACAAGACTGCTCTAGAATGGAAGAGACTGTGAAGATGACGGCTATCGTCGGTGATATTAGTGATATTGTAAAGTACCATTACAGCATTAATTTTGATGTAGAGTCAATGAATTATAGCCGATTCATTACACATCTTCGTTATTTTGCTTACCGAATGCTACGCGGAGAACTAAATGACGATCAAAATGATATGCTATATGAGCAAGTAAAGATGCAGTATCCCGAAGCTTTTGAATGCAGCAGAAAAGTACAAGCCTACTTAGAGCGAGAGTATCAAATGCAGATGACCAAAGACGAACTTGCTTACTTTATGATTCATATTCAAAGGGTTACAAGTAGAGAGAAAAGTTAATACACATTATAGGATTGTTACTGGTTATGCAGGCAAAACCTGAGGAGAATACACAAGAATGGATTTATCGCCTTTTTGTGATCTTTTCAGGTTTTTTATTTTGTAGTCAAGTAAAACTACAAAGCTATCTAATCAAAAGGGAGTGAAAGAAATGATTAATAAACAATTAGGAGACAAAATTATTGAGTTAGTCGGTGGAGAAGATAATGTAAATTCCCTTGTCCATTGTGCAACAAGATTAAGATTTAAGTTAGATGATAGCAGTCAAGCGAATGATAAGGCATTAAAGGATCTTCCTGATGTGCTTACAGTAGTAGAGAAGGGTGGACAATATCAAGTTGTCGTAGGAAATAAAGTTGGAAAAGTTTATACAGAAATCATGAACAATCATAAAATTAGTGCAGGAGATTCTGAAAATGGCAATAAAGATGATGGGGACAAAGAGAAGGTTGGCGTTGTATCCAAAGTCTTTGAATATATTTCGGGAACATTTTCTCCCTTAATTCCAGCGCTTGCTGGTGCTGGAATGATAAAAGCTTTACTTGCGGTTCTTTCTTTAATTGGATGGATTGACGTTGAGGGTTCAACGTATGCCGTATTAAATGCTGCATCGAGTGGACTATTTTACTTCTTGCCAATCTTTGTAGGAATTTCTGCAGCGAAGAAGCTGAATGTAAATCCGTTTGTTGGGGGGACCATTGCAGCTGGATTGCTAGATCCGAACTTTACGGCTCTTTTAGCAAGTACAGGCGATGTAAACTTTATGGGGATCCCGCTCGTTATGTCGGATTATGCATCAACCGTATTTCCATTACTAATCGCAATGGCAATCTATGCACCGTTAGAGCGATTCGTTAAAAAATATACACCAGATACGATTCAATTATTCTTTGTACCAATGGTTGGTATATTAGTAATGGTACCATTAACAGCATTAGTATTTGGCCCGTTTGCACAATACATTAGTGCAGCTATTGCAGGTGGAATTACCTTCATGTTAGATTTCTCAGCAATTCTAACTGGTGTTATCATTGCGGCTATTTGGCCAATATTAGTTATTTTAGGTGTGCATTGGGGTATTGTTCCAATTATGATCGATAACTTCTCTCGTGGTGGAGATGCAATCGGACCAATCACGGCAGCAGCTACTTTTGCACAAATGGGTATCGCATTTGGTATCTTCCTGCGCTCACAAAATAATAAAAATTTACGATCTCTATCATTTGCAGGTACTTTATCAGGCTTATTTGCAGGGGTAACGGAGCCGATTCTATACGGATTAATTCTGCGATATAAAAAATTACTTCCGTTATTATTAATTGCAGGTGCAATTGGTGGTGCGATTATTGCAACATTTGATGTACGAGTATTTTCATTTGTATTTAATAGTGCCTTTACTATTCCGGCTTATTCACCAATTATGGGCTATGTCATTGGAATTGGGGCAGCATTTGTAGCAGGAACAATCTTAGCATTTATCTTCGGAACAGAAGGTAAGAAAAAAGAAGTTAATACAGAAGAAGTACCAAAAGAAAAACCTGCGGTAGCTCCTGTATCAGAAAGAAAAGAAAGAATTGAATTGACTGCACCAATTACAGGTGAAATGATTCCATTAGAAGATGTTGATGATCCAGTATTTTCAAGCGGGGCAATGGGTAAAGGTGTTGGAATTGAACCAAATGAAGGTGTAGTTGTTGCGCCATTTGACGGAAAAGTAGTAACAATTTTCCCTACAAAACACGCAATTGGATTAGTAAGTGATGCCGGCGTGGAAGTATTGATTCACGTTGGGCTCGACACCGTTCAGTTAGATGGTAAACATTACGAGGCATTTGTTGAAACTGGCGATGTTATTAAAAAAGGTCAGAAGCTTGTAGCCTTTGATATAGAAGGAATTAAAAAAGATGGCTACAAAACGACAACACCTGTCATTATCACAAATACAGCAAACTATTTAGATGTTTTACCAACAGCATCACGTTTTGTTAACGTTGAAGAAGAGATTCTAACTATTGTTAAATAGATATCTATTTAACAACAGAGAATATAGATAAAAATTCTAAGAAGGAGAGATAGTATGTCACAATTTAAAGCAAAATTTCCACAAGGTTTTCTTTGGGGAGGAGCAACAGCTGCAAACCAAATCGAAGGTGCATTTGATGAGGATGGTAAAGGATTAT